>JAHDGV010000048.1:17445-21365 GCA_020631655.1 Chloroflexota bacterium
GACTGGTCTTAGTTGATTTTAGACCAGATAGACATGACGCGCTGATAGGCCTGAACCAATTCCGGCTCACCGGTCTGGCGAATCTGACGTTTCATTCCGGCTAACACAATCCAACTGGCCAGCTTGTTGATCAAACTGCCATAGTAGCGTCGATAAAACCGGGCTCGGCTCTCCCACAAATTAATAACTGATCGAGCCGCAACTTGGCCGGTGCTTTCACCACCGTAGTGGACAATCTCGGCCGATGGAACCGTGTAAATCTCCCAACCTGCTTCATGGATGCGGCGGCACCAGTCTAGCTCTTCACAGTACATGAAAAACTCTTGGTCAAAACCCTGTGTCGCCTCAGCCACATCACGGCGCACCAGCATCGTTGCCCCTAAAGGATGATCTATCTTGAACGCTTTGCTACTAGGCTCGTACATTTTTCGCGGATATCGGCCGTTCATTTTGCTCTCGTACAGCCGGGCAGGAACGGGGAAAAGATCAAACAAAAGCTGACCCAATCGGGGGAATTCAAAGGCGCTGTGCTGGAATCGGCCATCGCCGTAAACCAGCCTTGCTCCGCTCATTCCCACTTCTGGGTGGCTGTCCATAAACTGAACCATTTTCTGGATCGCCCCCGGCCGCACAACCGTATCTGGGTTGAGCAAAAAGTGATACCGAGGATCATATTCATTGGCGGCCGCCATCCCTTGATTATTGGCCGCACCAAAACCGGGGTTATCTGCGTTGCTGATTAAATTAACTTGTGGAAACAAGTTTTGAACCATTTCAACTGTGCCGTCAGTTGAGTTGTTATCAACAACCCACACTTCTCCCTTCAAACCAGCTTGATTGAATTCCGCATAAACCGACCTTAGGCAATCGGCCAAATAGCTACGTACGTTCCAGCTGACAATAATGACAGATAAATCAATCATCAGAATTTAGCTCCCTGACAATATTAAAAAAGCCATCATCAACGGGTTGAACCCCATCCCACTGATAAAAGTCGGCAGCACACATCGACTGACGACACGCATCTGAATTGGCGTGATTAATCAGCCCATTTAAAACGGGATTAAATGCAGAAATTGGAAAACTTTGTCCAATTGCGATCATATCGTTGGGGTAGGGATCTGAAAGCAACAATACTTTGGTTTCACTAAACACGTCAGGGTAACTATCAAAAATCGAGGCACGCAGATCTCTAATCCGATAGCCACCGGCCGCAGGGCCACCTGCAACTTCTACAAAACCGATCGGGTTACGACGTGGGGCTGAGCCTAACTCTTTCCAGATCTCGGGGCTGTCTTCGTTAACGTTCCACGCTTCACGGCCGTTGGGCATGATGGGTGGATTAAATATTGCGGCCGCAATATCGATCTCTTTCTCGAGCAAGGCGATTAGGGTCGACGTGCTTGAGCCGTATTCGACAAACTCAACGCCAGGAAGCCCGGCCGCTTCAATATCTTTAGCAAAAATCTGATAGGTCGAAATATCGTCGAACGATGGAACGCCTACTTTTTTGAACGAAATATCTTCAAAAACATTGATCACGCTGGATGTGCGTGAGACCAACATGCCCAATTCAAATGGAACCCCAAATCGAGTTGCCGCCACGGCCGGAAAGACATTACAAGCCTCCCGAACCTCAACATATTGTTGTGGGGTCAGCATGGCGACTGCTGTATCCGGCCGAGAACAAACCACGTTGGCAATATCTTCATCAACCTGTGGGACAATAATTTCAAAGTTGTAGCCAGTTTGCGCTTCCAAATCCTCAACTAAAAATCCACCGCGCACTTCGATCAGAGACTCTGGAAACGAAGGAATAAAGACCAGCTGGAATGGATTTTCGGCACTCCCTGGGGCACCTTCCGGTGTCGGTTGAATCAGAACCTCAACTTCACGCGTGACTTCAACTTCGACCTCTTGAATCACTTCCACTTCACGAGTCACTTCGACCAAGCGGGTTTCAACAATCGGCACTTCAAGCACCTGATAGCGTGTAACCTCAACTTCAAGCGGCTCTTGAGTCGTTGTGCAGGCAGTAATAATGATGGCAAGGCCTAAAAAGACACATGCAAATGCAACAAAATTTTTAGTTCGGTTCATTCAACAGTCTACAATTTGAAGGAGGTAAAGGAAGTTTGAAATATGGTCACTCAACAGCCTGTGATTTATAACGAGTGTAGTTTGTCGATTTTGTTCAATTTCCTGAACAAGATTTTTACCTGAAACTGAACCGCGAGGCACACCTCTAAACCCATTCCTAATAAAACATCGGCCGGATGTGTAGGTATTGTAAAAACAATTAATCTGATTGCTTTTCTATAACCCACCATTTGCATAAAATTGCCGAAAATATTTAAAAAAAGGACCAGAAAACTATGGGCAATCACTTTCAACAATTGCTGGAAAAAGTTAACGAAATTCATGACTTAGAAAAAGTAACTTGGTTACTTTCATGGGACCGTGAGGTCAACGCACCTAGCGCAGGTGCGGCAATCCGTTCAAAACAGATCGGGACTGTGAGCAAGCTAATGCATGAACTGTCTGTTTCAGATGAGATGGGAGAGCTGATTGAGCGCTCGGCCGACGAACTAAACTCGGCTGGAACTGACCGATCATCGATGGAGCAGTCGCTGGTCCGCTTTTTGGCCCGAGACTACAAAGAGAACAGACGGATTCCTACTGACTATGTACAACGGGTATCAATCGCTCAAGGCAAAGCGAACGAGGCATGGAAGTCAGCCCGAGCCAACAATAATTTTGCAGAATTTGCCCCCCATCTGGCCATATCGATTGCACACGGGCAAGAAAAAGCTGAGTATTTGGGGTACGAAGACGAAAAGTACGACGCGTTGCTCTCTCAGTTTGAACGTGGCATGAAAACGGCCGACGTTCGCCGCGTGTTCGATGCCATCAGAGCTGAAACCGCCCCACTGATTGCCGCCATCAATGAACGGCAGGACAAAGTGGATGACAGCATCCTGCACCAAGATTTTCCGGTGGAAATACAACAAACCGTTGCCCCCTATTTCGCCAAAGCGGTCGGCTACAATTTTGATCACGGTGCTGAATTAGGAACCGCGGCTCATCCGTTTGCCAGCAGTTTTAGCCGGTACGATGCCCGCATCACTACTCGTTGGTACGCCAACTTTATTTCTCCCGCGCTGTTTGGCACCATGCACGAAACGGGTCATGCGATCTATGAACAAGGGACCGGCGCAGAGCTTGAGCGCACGCCTTTGGCCCGTGGTACGTCGATGGGTATTCACGAATCACAGTCTCGAATGATGGAAAACTTGGTCGGCCGGAGCCGTGCTTTTTGGCACGCCCACTTCCACAAATTGCAAGAAGCTTTTCCCAGTCAACTGGGGAGCAGTTCGGCCGAAGATTTTTACAGGGCCATCAACAAAGTCTCCCCCTCATTTATTCGGGTCGAGGCGGATGAGCTCACCTACAACATGCACATCATGCTCCGCTTTGAGCTAGAACAAGCGATGATCAACGGCGACCTAAAAGCCGAAGATGTGCCAGATGCGTGGAACAGCAAAATGGAAGAGTTACTCGGCATCATCCCCCCCACAGACAGCCAAGGTTGTTTGCAGGATATCCACTGGACCCGGCCAAGCTATGGGTATTTCCCAACCTATGCACTGGGCAATTTCTACTCGGTTCAGTTGCTGGATGCGGCCAAAGAGCAGGATCCATCAATCGAAGCAGGATTGGCGAAAGGGGATACCGCCCCACTGAAAGCGTGGCTGGGCAAAAACATTCACGAACACGGCAAAAAGTTTGATCCCCCTGAACTGGTGACGATGGCGACCGGCCGGCCGTTAGACCATGAGCCGTTTGTGCGGTACGCCAAAGCGAAGTTTGGCGAGCTTTACGAACTGTAGTTTTGCAGTGCGTGGTGCGTATTGCGTAGA
>JAHDGV010000048.1:21465-23234 GCA_020631655.1 Chloroflexota bacterium
CTTTTTCTGATCGAGCGTTGGATTCACAAACATATGCAGGGGATTGCCTATTTGCTTACCGGCAGTCTGCAATGGTCGGTCATGCTGTATGCCCTTATTTTGTTTCCGGGCGTGTTGTTGCATGAACTGAGCCACTGGATCATGGCCAATCTGCTCGGGATGCGCACCGGCCGGTTTTCGGTCTGGCCCACGTTGCAGGCAGATGGGACTGTGCGGTTGGGCTATGTTGAGTTTTACAAAAATCGGCGCGTCGCCCCCGTCCGTGAATCGCTCATCGGCGGAGCCCCGCTTTTGTTTGGGATCGGGGCGATCCTGCTGATTGGTCATTACGTTTTTCAAGCAAGTTCATTGGCCGAAACGGTCATCATCGGCACCCCAGAGGCATTGCGTTTGGCCGCTTCAAATATCTTTGCCACGGCCGATGCGTGGATTTGGCTCTATCTGCTGTTTGCGATTAGCAATGCGATGATGCCCAGTCCGTCTGACCGGCAAGCGTGGCCCCTGCTCGGACTAATTTTGGTCGTTCTGCTTATTTTGGCGTGGGTTGTCGGCTTCCAACAGCTGATGTGGGATACACTGGTTGGGCCGATTAATCAGCTTGCGGCTTATCTGCTTTTGGCCTTTTCGATTACGATTTTTGTCGATATATTATTTATCATCGGCATTCTAATCATAGAATTTGTGCTGACTCAAATTCTCGGCCGACGCATCAACTACGGCTAGCCAATTCCTAAAACCTGCAATGAGTCTTATATCTTTATTCTGGATCGTCACCACCATTTTGCTCCTCTATGTTTTAGCGGGGACAACAAGAGGTTTGGTAATTAATATTGCGACACTCATCACCAGAGACGATGATAGAGCAATGAATTGGGCGTCATGGATATTCTGGCCAGGGGTAATCATCCACGAAGTTGCCCACTGGCTGACCGCTATATTTTTTGTATTTCCTATCGTCCTCTTCACAGTTTGGCCCGAGCGAGTAAAAGGCGGGGGGATAATTTTTGGCCAAGTGGGTTACGTAAAACCTCGTCAGTTCTTCCCGATCCGATCTAGCTTAATCGGGATTGCGCCGCTATTCTTAGGCGTGATAGCGATAACAATCATCAGCCAATTTGTATTTCAAGCGGATTTTATTTCTACCAGACAAATCGTATCCACCCCCCAAGCGATAATGACAGCCTTTCAAAACCTTTCGTTTACACCAGAAAATCGCATATGGCTCTACTTATTGTTTGCAATCGGAAATAGCATGATGCCCAGTGCCTCAGATCGCCAAGATTGGCGCATGTCAGGAATTATCGGATTGGTGTTACTGGTCGTGCTAATATATTTTGGAATCCAAGGTCTTTTCTTTCAGGCTATCGGTAGCTTTTTAACTCAAGTTTCAGGATTTGTGTTATTGGCCTTTGCTATAACCATTGTTATAGATATAGTCGCAATCCCGATTTTGTGGTTTATTCATATCTTGTTGGAATCAACTCTTGGATATCCACAATAAACAGTTAACTGATGTTGCGTGCTTTCTCAAAAAGACCTCGGAGGTTTTTTTCTCGAGAAATTTATGACCTCTAGGAAGAAAACCTCCGAGGTCTGTCAGCGCGTAAGGTGAGTGGCTAATCAAAGCTAGGAAACGTTCTTATGACAGTCAAAATCGATGTTTGGTCAGACTTTATTTGACCGTGGTGCTACCTCGTGGCCTCCAGTTTGGAGAAGCTCGAAGAATCACATGATGTAGAAATTGAATGGCACAGCTATATGCTCCGGCC
>JAHDGV010000049.1 GCA_020631655.1 Chloroflexota bacterium
ACGGCTCCGGCCGGGTACAGCGATAGGCAGGAACGATTCAAAGTCGAAATTTGTTAAATGTGTTTCGGAAAGCTTTGCTCGGTAGCAGAATCAGATATCCAACGTTGATCAATTAGATAGTTAATTCAAAAGTTAGTTATATTTTGGAGCTGGTCTAAGCCCCATTGTGCGTGGGTTTGGACCAGCTCGCTGGGATGTTGTGTGAGAGGCTGAAGGTGGGGAATCAGCTCAGGACTTTGAGAATTCCCGGCTGCAATCGCCGCATTGCGCAACAATCGCTCCAGCTTGATCCGTTTGATCGGACTGTTAGCGTATCTGGCTTTAAATGAGTCTTCATCCAGCCTTAAAATCGTTTCAAGCATTGGGGCGGCGTAGTCGATATGGTCCGGCCGGAAGGCGTGCTCAATCGTTTCCGCTTCAAAGCGATTAAACGGGCAGACTTCTTGACACTCGTCACAGCCGTAAATCCAGTTTTTCATTTGCGGCCGGAACTCCAGCGGAATATCAGCTTTTAGCTCAATAGTTAGATAAGAGATACAACGACGGGCATCTAACACGTAGGGGGCTGGAAATGCATCTGTTGGGCAGACGTCTAAACAGCGGGTACAACTGCCACACGATGGCATTGTGCTTTCAGGCAAAAATCGGCTTTCTGGCAATTCTTCGGTGATTAGTATTTCTCCCAAAAAAAACCAAGAGCCAAACTTAGGTTGGATCAGCATCGTGTTTTTACCAGTAAACCCAAGCCCGGCCGACTCTGCATGATCCCGTTCTAAAATCGCCCCTGTATCCACATAAACCCGATGGGCTGATTCGTCTGCCTTTAGCTCAGCTTTGAGCCATTTGGCTAGCTCCTCCAACCTCGGGGTCATGATATCGTGGTAGTCTTCTCCCCATGAATAATTTGAAATTCGTCCGCGTAAAGGATCGTTTGCAACTTCTTTTGGTAATCTTAACGTAAAGTAGTCCAGCCCTAAGCAAACAATCGACTTAACATTTGGTAGAATGATATTTGGGTCTTCTCGGCGGATGATACGATCAGGCCGAGCCAAGTAGCCCATTTTGCCAAACATCTCATTATCAACCCAATTTAAATATGCATTTAATCGCTTTGCCGGCCGCGCGGGAATAACACCCAGCATACCAAAGCCCAGCTTTGCCGCTTGTTGGTTGAGCCTAGTTATTAAGTCGTTGCGAATTTGCATTGCTGTATTGTCTCAAAAAGACCCCTTTTGATAAAATTTAGTTATAGACATGATCATCAGGGTGTAACGAGTCTAAAAGTCATAGAGGTATTTTCATGGAAGAAGCTTTTCCAATTCTTGCCGTTGGTATTATCGTAGTCTGTATTTTTGGATTATGGTTCGGTGCTAACTGGGTAGTCGACAGTGCCACTCGCATTGCACGTCAGGTCGGTATGTCTGATCTGATCATTGGCCTAACCGTAGTCGCCATCGGGACGTCTGCTCCAGAATTTGCTGTAACAATTAGTTCTGCCCTTAACGGCCGCTCAGACATTTCTGTAGGAAATGTGATCGGTTCAAACATTTTCAATCTCGGTTTTATTTTAGGTGGATTGGCCTTAGTGGCTGGAATCGCAACCTCAAAACGGATGGTTCGCCGAGATGGCTCGATGCTGATCGGAACGACCCTTTTGCTCCTTTTCTTTTTAAGGGACCTGTCCTTAACGTTTGGAGAAGGGATTATCCTTCTTGTCGTGCTTTTTGCTTACATGGGATATCTGATCTTCATCGGCGAAGAAGGCCACGAAGAATTATCAAAAGAGCCGTTTAAATGGACCGATATCCCGCTGTTTTTGGTTGGCATTACGGTTGTGGTGGCATCCGGCCACTATTTTGTGGAGGCCGCTTCAGAAGTTGCTCATTTCTTCGGCGTTTCTGAGTGGGTGATCGGGGTAACCATTGTTGCATTCGGCACCTCAGCCCCCGAAATTGCGACCTCTGGTATCGCGCTGGCCCGCGGCCAAGCTGGCTTGTCGGCCGGTAACCTGATCGGCTCTGACCTGTTTAACCTGCTCGGTGTATTGGGTGTTGCTGCCTTGCTAGCCCCCGGTGGAGCATTGGCCGTTGATAAAGCGGCGCAAGAAAGCACCTATGCGCTGATTTTGTTTGTCAGCATCGTTGTATTCTTCATGTGGAACCGCTGGAAAATCACTCGCTGGGAAGGTGCTATCCTAATCTTGCTCGGGATTATTCGCTGGACCATGGACTTTAACGAAATATCTGTAGTTGATTTGATCAGTTCTTGGTTTTAGACATTTTTGAACTGGGTGTGGGTCCTGATATGATTGGGACCCGCACCTAGTATTTGTAAAACCAACCTCTGGGTGCCCAGTCTCAGTCTCAACCCTCTCACAATGTAATAAATTATGTTGCCCGTCGCCGACCTTGCCATTATCACAGCCTGCTTTTTTGGTCTTTATTACGGTACCAAATGGATTGTGACCGCAGGAGTAGGTATCGCGCGAAAATTGGGGCTCTCAGACATGGTTACAGGGTTAACCGTGGTAGCTGTGGGTACATCCACGCCGGAGTTTGCTGTGGCGGTTAGCGCCGTTTTTCGAGAAGAAACTGAAATAACGATGGGGACCGTTGTTGGCTCAAACATCATCAACATGGGGTATATTTTGGGTGCTGTGGCTTTTTTGGCCGCTGTTCCTGTGGCACGTCGCTTGGCCATGCGGGATGGGGTTATGCTGGTGGCCACAACCGTTCTCCTTGCTATATTTTTTATAGACGGCCGATTTTTGTGGTGGGAAGGGGCCATCTTTTTAGCCATTTTGTTTGGCTACGTAACAACCTTGGTCGCCTCACAAAACATTGTCCGGCCGGTGCCACCCATCACTGAATTTCAGTGGGGAGATTGGCCTTGGTTTTTAATAGGGTCTATTTTAGTGGTGGCTAGCTCAAATCTGTTTGTAGGGTCTGCAATAAACGTGGCTGAATTTTTGAACGTCAATACATGGGTCATCGGTGTCACGTTGGTTGCCCTAGGCACCTCTTTACCCGAGATATTTGCATCTAGAGTGGCTGTGGGGAGTGGGCGGCCGGAAATCTCGGCCGGGAATCTAATTGGAAGCAACCTGTTTAACTTGCTAGGCGTGATGGGGCTGGCGGGGATTTTTGCGCCTAATGGTGAAATGGCGCTTGATTACTACATTGTAGAAAGTAGTTGGACCCTATTGATCTTAATGAGCGTTGTTTTGTGGGTTATGTTTACCGATTGGAAAATTACTCGCAGAGAAGGAATCGTTCTGTTTTTGCTGGCTATGGCAAGTTGGGTGCTAAATTTTAGTGATCTAAGTTTAACGAACTTGTTTTGATACAAAGTGCACAACACTTAACCCTTAATTACGCTTGTAAAGTTGTGCAATTAAGATATTATTTTGAGGTGTTTTCCAAAGCTTATTTGATCAGAGGTGTAATATCTGGTCTTGCCAGAACCTCTACTCATAAGAAGCGGATTCTCTCAAAAGCATTCAATAGGTTTTATGACTTTGTCTAACGACATGGGTGCTTTTCCTCAGTCTTTTTCGGGGAGAAAATCTCACAACATTGTAGTTTTTCAGAATTCTTTAAATTTTTGACCAGATTGAGGTAGTTTCTAAAAGCCTTTTAGCCCATGCTCGACTTTTTCTAACTATTCCAATCCTTGCGTTCATGTTTACAACTGAATAACCACAAGATCTTTTAATAACTTCCAGGTGCCATTACGATTAGGCATTCATGGAACAGGAGGCAATCTCAAATGGCGATTCGCGAAGCTGCATCGCAGGCTGCTCCACTACCAGAAGGTGTTGACCCGATAGTCAACGACTTTTCAATTGTTGTTGCGACAGCAAATGGAACCGGTAGTCAGACAGCGAACTTAGCAATTATGCGGGCTATCTTCAAAATGGGGATTCCCGTCAATGGAAAAAACATCTTTCCATCTAACATTCAAGGGTTACCAACTTGGTATCACATTCGGGTAAGCGGAGACGGCTACGTCGCCCGACGAGCCAACTCTGAAGTATTGGTTGCTTTTAACGAAGCAACTGCGATCGAGGATCTACAGAATCTGCCCAGCGGTGGTGTTTGCATCTATCGAGACGATTTGAAAGGCTTGCCAAATCGTGAAGATGTAAGTATGTATCCGGTTCCTGTCGTCAAGCTACTCAAAGAAATTGGTGCAAAAGGTCAATTTAGAGATCGTTATACCAACATGCTTTATGTTGGTGTTGTGGCTTATTTGCTCAACATTGATCTTGAAAAAGTAGACTTGGCTTTAGACATTCATTTCAAACGTCGCCGCAAATTGGTTGACATGAATATGGATGTGATCAAGCTGTGCTACAACTGGGCGGCCGAAAATCTGACCAAAACTGATCCGTTTGTGGTTGAGCCTCTAGACAAAACAGAAGGCAAAATTTTAATGACAGGGAACGACGCGGCCGGACTAGGCACCGTCTTTGGTGGTTTGACCGTTTGTACGTGGTACCCCATCACCCCTTCAACCAGCATGATCGATGCAGTGAACGCTTATCTACCCCGTATGCGGGTTGATGAGGAGAGCGGCAAAGCAACCTATGCCGTTGTTCAGGCAGAAGACGAGCTGGCCGCTATCGGTATGGTTTTAGGTGCTGGCTGGGCCGGTGCGCGCTCCATGACCGCAACATCTGGCCCTGGTATTTCGCTAATGTCGGAATTTGTGGGATTGGGCTACTTTGCTGAAATCCCCGGCGTGATTTGGAACATTCAGCGTGTTGGTCCTTCCACCGGTCTGCCGACACGTACAGGACAGGGAGACATCATCCCAGCCTATTATTGCGGACATGGCGACACCAAAAACATTCTGCTGTTACCCGGAACCATTCATGAATGCTTCCAGATGGGAACCACATCGTTCAACTTGGCCGAGCAATTCCAAACAGTTGTATTTGTTTTGTCAGACCTTGACCTTGGCATGAACACTTGGATGTCAGAAGTATTTGATTATCCAGAAGAACCGATCAATCGGGGTAAAGTGCTAACGGCCGAAGAGGTTGAAGAGAAAGGGTTTGCCCGTTACAAAGACCTTGATGGTGACGGTATCGGCTACAGGACGTTGCCAGGGACAAAATCGACCAAAGCGGCATATTTCACCCGTGGTACCGGCCGTAACTCGGCCGCTGTCTATTCAGAGCGTGCAGAAGACTGGCTAGAGACGATGGATCGCTTGATGCGTAAATTCGATACGGCTCGTGAAGCGGTTCCTGCTCCGATCGTAGAAGAGATGGACGATTCAAGCTACGGCATCATTTCGTTTGGTACGACAATGTATGCGATTGAAGAAGCACGTGATCGTTTGGCGGCCGAAGGGACAAAGACCAGCTTTATGCGACTACGTGCGTTGCCCATTGGCCAAGCTGTTCGGGACTTTGTAGCGAAACACGATCGGGTTTACGTTATTGAAATGAATCGTGATGGACAGATGCACACGATTTTGCGTGACGAAATGCCTGAAATGAATATGAAGATGATTTCGATTGCACATCAAGACGGAATGCCGCTAACGGCCCGTTATGTTGTAGATCGTTTAAATGAACTGGAGGCGCAACATGGCAAATAGACCAGCACGTGGACCTAAAGTTAATGCCGCCGGCCTATCAAAGGCTGATTACAACGGCCGTCCAACAACCTTGTGTAAAGGGTGTGGGCACAACTCAATTTCTTCGCAGATCATCACGACCTGCTATGAACTATCGATCAAACCTTGGGACATTATCAAGCTGAGCGGTATTGGCTGTTCGTCAAAATCACCCGCTTATTTCCTCGGCCAATCGCACGGATTTAACGCTTTGCACGGCCGGATGCCTTCGGTTGGCACAGGAGCCTTAATGGCTAACCGGCAACTGTTGGCCGTTGGTGTGTCTGGTGACGGCGACTCCGGCTCTATCGGGATGGGGCAATTCAAACACATGATGCGCCGGAACGTCCGGATGGTCTACATCGTTGAAAATAACGGTGTTTACGGACTGACCAAAGGGCAATTCTCAGCAACGGCCGACGAAGGGCAGTTCCTGAAATATGCCGGTAAGAACGAGCTACCCCCAATCGACTTGTGCATCGAGGCGATTGTGGCCGGTGCCGGATTTGTTGCTCGCTCGTTCTCTGGTGATGCTAAACAGGTCCGTACACTGATGAAAGCGGCCCTAAGCTACAACGGAACCGCGCTCCTAGACATTATCAGCCCGTGTGTCACCTTCAATAACGATGAAAGTTCAACCAAGAGCTATCCATTTGGTAAAGACAACGAATTGCCGCTGCACGACTTGACCTACGTTCCATCTTTTGAAGAGATCGAAGCTGTAGAGTATGAGCCGGGCGAAATGCAAAACGTTGACATGCACGACGGTTCAACGATTCAATTGCGCAAGCTCGAAGAAGATTATGATCCAACTGACAAAATGGGTGCGTTACACCGTTTGCAGTGGGCCGAGCAAAAACGTGAGTTCATCACTGGTTTAATTTACTATGATGATAAGCGTAAGCCATTGGATGAAGTTGAAATGCTAGTTGATGAGCCATTGGCTACATTACCAGACGAAAAGATCCGGCCGCCAAAAGAGAAGCTGGATATGATTATGAACGAACTCCTCTAGGTTTTAATTAAAATTTAGTCGAGTAGAATTTCAAAAAATGTAGGCCGAGGTTAACAACCTCGGCCTTTTTTGGTTCTAAAAATGTTAAGTTTTTGACATTTAGCCACTTTTTGGCTGATAAAAGCGTGAATGGGAGAAAGTCTTAAGTGAGGGGGCAAGATTGGAGGAGCACCATTGTCTATGTAAGTTCGAACCCCTACTCTTCCCAAGAAAATTAACTAAATCTGGAGTTTTTATGAGTTTTCCGAAACCATTTTATCGGTCGCGGCCGCATCCTTGGCATGGACTAAATATTGGCAAAGACAGTCCGCACCTAGTTCAAGCATACATTGAAATTACTCCGTTTGATTTGATCAAATATGAGATCGACAAACGGACCGGCTACTTGCGAGTTGACCGACCACAACGCACCTCGTCTCAGCCCCCAACTCTTTACGGATTTATTCCACGCACCTACTGCGGCCCACGAGTTAAAGCGTTGGCCCCTAACGCAAAATGCGGTGATATGGACCCATTGGACATTTGCGTTATTTCTGATCGGCCGATTAACCGTGCTGAAGTTATCCTGTCAGCCCGGGTGGTTGGTGGATTGCAAATGATCGACGGTGGAGAAGCTGACGACAAGATCGTAGCGATCCTTGAGCAAGATAACGTTTGGGGGCATGTCGAAGACATTACCGAGTTGCCACCAATTATGGTTTCACGCTTGCGCCATTATTTCTTGACCTACAAACAGCTACCGGGTGAAGACAATAAAACAAGTATTGATCTGGTTTATGGGGCAGAACATGCCTATAAAGTGATCGAAGCCGCAAGCGAAGATTACGAAGAAGAATACGCACTCTAACTAGCTAACTGAACTTACGCACTAGCAGACCTCGGAGGTTTCACCTTCCGAGAAGATAGTGACCTCTGTGTAGAAAACCTCCGAGGTCTTTGTCGATAAAGTGCGTAACATGTGTCAGCTGATTTAAAGTGTGATTTTAGAAAAAAAGCCGCTACGATTTCGTAGCGGCTTTTTTCGTTTTACCCGTTTGCCAGTTTTTTATAAAACAATAAACGCTTTAAAAGATTGGATGGTATAATCGAGGCCCAGTCCCACGGAACTTAAAATTATTGAAATCGCATCCCTACACGGCCTGTGAAATATCCTGCGTTATTTCATGGAACCCTGCGATTGTCCCTGTAGATACAACTTGCAGTTTAGGAAGGATATGACCTCAAAAGAAAAAATTATTTATACGATTACGGATGAAGCACCAGCATTGGCGACTTATTCGTTTTTACCTATTGTCGAAGCTTTTGCACAAGCAGCCGGGGTTGCAGTAGAAACTCGGGATATCTCATTGGCGGCCCGAATCTTGGCCGTTTTCCCAGACTTTTTGTCAAAAGAGCAGTTTCAGAGCAATGATCTAGCCGAGCTAGGGGAACTTGCCAAAACTCCTGAAGCCAACATTATCAAATTGCCCAACATCAGTGCTTCAATTCCCCAATTAAAGGCGGCCGTTGCAGAGTTGCAGTCAAAAGGATATCCACTGCCGGATTACCCAGATGAACCTGAAACGGACGAAGAAAAAGAGATACAAGCCCGCTACGACAAAGTGAAAGGTAGTGCCGTAAACCCTGTTCTGCGTGAAGGAAACTCTGATCGTCGCGCACCACGGGCCGTGAAAGAGTACGCTCGCAACAACCCGCACTCGATGGGGGCTTGGTCAGCAGATTCTGCTTCACATGTTTCTAGCATGAAAGATGATGACTTTTTCGGAAATGAACAGTCAGTCACAATTGAAGATGCGACAACGGCTCGAATCGAGTTGGTTGATGGCTCTGGAAACGTCACCGTTTTGAAAGAGGGGATTGCATTGCAGGCTGGGGAAATCATCGACTCAACCTTCATGAAAGCCAAGTCTCTACGGAACTTTTTGAAGCGGGAAATTGAGGATGCCAAAACCAAAGACGTTTTGTTTTCAATTCATCTTAAAGCCACAATGATGAAGGTGTCAGACCCGATCATCTTTGGGCATGCTGTCTCGGTTTTCTTTGCAGATGTGTTTGAAAAACATGCGGCTACTCTCGATGAGTTGGGTGTTAATCCAAACGATGGAGTGGGTGCGCTTGTGTCAAAAGTTGCTTCTTTACCGGCCGACAAGCGGGCTGAGATCGAAGCAGATATGGCCGCTTGCTACAACTATCGCCCTGCAATGGCGATGGTTGACTCAGATCGCGGTATTACCAACCTGCACGTGCCAAGTGACGTAATTATCGACGCATCAATGCCGGCTGCCATTCGTGGCTCGGGCCAAATGTGGGGACCTGATGGCAAGCAAAAAGACACCAAATTTGTCATTCCAGATCGCTCTTATGCCGGAATCTATCGCGAGGTTGTCGACTTCTGTAAAAAACACGGTGCCTTTGATCCGGTTACCATGGGTAGCGTTTCCAACGTTGGGTTGATGGCTCAGAAAGCTGAGGAATACGGCTCACACGATAAAACCTTCGAAATTCCGCATAACGGCACCATTCGTGTTGTAGATGCTTCTGGCAATGTTTTGATGGGCCACACAGTTAACAAAGGTGATATCTGGCGCGCTTGCCAAGTTAAAGACGCACCTGTTAAAGACTGGGTGAAGCTGGCCGTTAATCGGGCCAGAGCAACCGGTGCCTCGGCCGTATTCTGGCTAGATAAATATCGTGCACACGACGCACAGCTCATCAAAAAAGTTGAAGAGTATCTGCCTGAGCATGATCTAGACGGGTTGGACATTCATGTCTTGCCACCTGTAGAAGCGATGCGTTTCTCGCTTGAACGCACCAAAGATGGCAAAGACACCATTTCCGTAACTGGAAACGTTCTCCGTGACTATTTAACCGACCTATTCCCGATTCTTGAAGTGGGGACCAGTGCGAAAATGCTTTCGATTGTGCCGCTGATGAATGGTGGTGGATTGTTTGAAACGGGTGCTGGTGGCTCTGCTCCAAAACATGTTCAACAGTTCGAAAAAGAGAACCACTTGCGCTGGGACTCACTGGGTGAGTTCTTGGCTTTGGCCGTTTCACTCGAGCATTTGGCGTCTGTGTTTGACAACAAACGGGCGCAGATTTTGTCAGATGCGTTGGATTCAGCGACCAGCAAGCTTCTGTTGAACCGGAAATCGCCATCCCGTAAAGTGAATGAGCTGGATAACCGTGGTAGCCATTTTTATTTGGCGATGTATTGGGCGCAGGCTTTGGCTGAACAATCGGCCGATGCTGAGCTAAAAGCCAAGTTTGGCCCACTAGCAACCCAGCTGTCTGTCAACGAAGAGAAGATTGTGACTGAGCTGAACGATGTTCAGGGGCAAGCGATGGATATTGCTGGTTATTATCAACCAAGTGATGAACTCGGTACTGCCGCCATGCGGCCGAGTGAGACTCTAAATGCGGCAATCGCCTCGTTGAACTAGCAATACGTAAAGTTAGTTCTTCAAATTTCCACTGAGCGGTGTCATTCCTGCGAAGGCAGGAATCTAGCGCTAAATTTGGCACTGGATACCCGCCTTCGCGGGTATGACGCAATCTCGTTTCGGAAACAAAGTTAAACAAAGAGACCTTGTCAATCGGCAAGGTCTCTTTTATTGCCTGTTAAACCGAGCCTGACTGCGAGCCTTTGCTTTAGCTGCTTCTTCTTCCCTGTTTTTGGCCGGTGTGTTGGTTTGCAGGGAGCTTAGGAGGGTGCTTGAGGCGGCCGCAATTTCTGTGATTGCAGTTTCAAACGCAATCTCGTTTATTTTCGATGGTTTCCGCGAACCGCTAATTTTGCGGACAAACTGTAACGCGGCCGCATGAATTTCCTCATCTGTTGCAGGGGGATCAAAATTAAAAAGGGGGCGAATATTTCTACACATAATCTTGAAATTATATATTTTTCTGCTGATTTTGTTATTCCAAGCATGACTAATATCTGGGTACAAAAATGCCGATCAATATTTTATGATGTTGGAATCTATATTGGAAATAATGTTTCTGCCTAATGCGAAAATTTCTGAAATCATTTTTAAACAAATATTTTCCTAAGCCTATCCACGCCGAACACCAAGAGAAAATCGACTATGTTTATAGTGCCTTGGTTGTTGGGATGTTTGTTTGCTTCACGGTCGTTTTCCTGACCCCATTTTTCTACATATACGCTCAATCATTTACTTTCCAAAATTTAATCATATCTGTTTGCGCACCACTATTTTTGGTGTTCGGATGTTTGCAGTGCTACAAGAGGCTTCAACGAATTGAAATTGAAAAATCTCTGAACATATTAATTCTTTTTGTGATTATTGCTTACTCTGCAGCAATATTTGGTTCGGCCGATGGATTTTATGATCCTGGTGTATTTGCATCTGCCTTGGTGATGACCGTAGTCAGCTCATATGCCTCACAAACGTCACTTTCTGTATTTACCTATGCGTCAATTGCCGTTTTGATTATCGAATTTCTACTCGAAAGATTTGGCATAAAGGTGACACTGCATCCAGAGCCCCCCTTATTTCATTTAATCATCTATATCATTTTTATTTTAGGATGCCGTTGGTTTTTAAAGTCTCTGGTTAATGGATTCACAGAACAGGCAACGGAATTAAGAAACAATCGAGATGACCTTGAGATTTACAAGAACCATCTGGAACAAAAGGTTGAAGATAGAACGGCCCAGCTAAGCGTTGAAAAAAACCGTGCCGAAGAGGCGAATTCGGCTAAGTCAAAATTCTTAGCAAGTATGAGCCACGAACTTCGCACCCCGTTAAATGCGATTATCGGTTACAGCGAATTGATTGAGGAAGAGCTTGTTGAGTCAAATGCAGACCCAATGGCGACTGAAGACGTGACAAAGGTCCGAACGGCCGCTAAGAATCTTTTGGGCCTAATCAATAATATTTTGGACCTATCAAAGGTTGAAGCCAACCAGACAGACTTTCACATTCAAAAAGTTACGCTTCAAAACACGCTTGATGAAATCGAAGCCTTGTTTATGCCGATCTTTCAGCTGAGTGGAAATCAATTTCAGATTGAAAGTTGGGACACAGATTTAGCCGTTTGGACTGACCCGCAAAAATTGAAGCAGATTCTGATTAATTTAATAAGTAACGCTAACAAATTTACCCATGAAGGGTCGGTTGTCTTGTCTGTGAAAGAGCTTGCGTTCGATATTAGTATTTCAATCAGCGATAACGGGATCGGGATTAAAGAGGACTTTATTGCAAACTTGTTCGAGCCATTTAGCCAAGCGGATGGGGCGTACAATCGGGAATACGGTGGGACCGGCCTAGGGCTTTCGATCACAAAAAGATTTATCGAGAAGATGGAAGGTAGCATTACCGTAGAGTCGCAGTTCGGGGAAGGGACTACTTTTGTAGTTTATCTTCCTAAAGCCGATCGATCCCCCCTGCATCTTGAATCTGTTAATCAAGCCGATGAGTAAGCCTACTCTGGCCCATACAAATACCGGTACACCTGATAATTAGACGTGATGGTGCGCAGGTAGAGTCGTGTCTCAGAGAAGTTGATCGTCTCCAGATATAGATCGGGATCGTCCCCGGCCTCTTCGTACCAGCGGATGGCATTCCCCGGCCCACCGTTGTAAGCGGCCAAAGCGGCCGGCCAAAAGCCTTCAAACAGATCTAACTGTTGATCAAAGTAGTACGCCCCAAAAATCAAGTTGACGTGTGGCTTATACAGGTCGCTGTTTTCATACTCCGGCCAGCTTAGCCGTTGAGCTACAAAGTCTCCTGTGTCAGGGATAATTTGGCTTAATCCCTGTGCAAATGCCGATGATGTGGCAAACCCTTCAAACAAACTCTCTTGCCGTATCAGCGAAAAATGGAGTAGAGGATCAAGGCTATATTCATCCGCTAGCGGCAACACCATATCTGCGTAATAAGTGGGGTAGATGAGTCGGGCTAAGCCAAGTGGGGCGTTGTAAATTGATGCGCCTGATTGAATTAGGGTTGTGTTTGCGGCCAGAATCGATGATCTGTAAAGGCCAATCTTGCTGAACTCAAGAGCGATTTGATAGCTGGCAATCGGATTGTCAGCATATGCATCACGCAGGGATTCTAGCTCCCATTTGGCGGCATCACGCTCACCGATGCGCCACAAATTCCGGCCGCGAATCAGTCGGCCGTCGCTGGCGATTTCAGGCGGTAAATCACTGCTCACCGATTCAAGCCCAAAGGTTTGGGCCAGCCACTGTTCCGTTTCGGCGAGCTCTGCTTCCGGGTTAGCGGAAATATCAATGTCGGCCGTTGTGTAGGGGATATCAACTTGGTCGTTGAGCACCGCATTTACACGTAAGCTGTAGTAATTGGCTCGGTTATTTTGGACCGATGCCAGTGCGGCTGAATCGGCCGGAGCTTCAACCCCGTTGCGTAACAGCCACAGCAAACTGGCCCGACCTTCGTTATCGCTAAACTGAGTCGCCTGTTCCCAAGCATCCAAAGCAACATCTCTGTTCCCTGCACCCTCATGGAGCAGACCTAGGCGGAGCAATGCGGCCGAACTGTTTTCGTCTGATGGATGAGATGCGACATAATCTTCGTAGAAGGGGATGGCTAAATCTGGCCGTAGCAAAAAGCGGTCTGCCAGAACGGCCCGTCGCCAGCGTGCGTATGGCATTTCAGGGTTGTCAGGATGAGTGGTAATAAACTCGGTCAGCGTTTCTACGGCTTGCGAGGTGCTGATGGATCGGGTTTCAATAGCAGATTTTTCGACGTAGTAAGTTCCTATCACCGTTGGATCTTCTGGGTTTAGTGCTAGATAGCTATTTAGGTTTTCGAGCGCGGCGTCGAACTGTTTGGTCTGCTCGTAGCTCCAAGCCAAGAACAGATGGGTGTCCGGCCGATAATTTTCAGGATTGGCGGCGATATATGCGTTAAACGCTTCGATGCCGGGGCCGTAAACACCTGCATGGTAATCAACCAATCCCCTTTGGAACAGTTCCACCGGAATCTCGCGCTCAACCAGTTCTGTTAGACCCAGGTAGCTGTCATAAGCGGTAGGATACTGATTGACTCCAAATTGCCAGCTCTCAATCGCGGCCGCTTCGTTTCCAGCCAGCTCCCATGTTTCGCCAATGGTGTAGGTCATTTCCCCTTTGGTGAACGCTGTGAACGCGGCCGTTCGGATCGCTTCGTATTGGGCAACCGCTTCTTCATATCGTTCTTGTTCAATGTACAAGGCGGCTAAATCCCGCCGAATATCGATCGTTTCTCGATACCATGCACCACCGTTCAGGGCGGCGAGATAATATTCTTCTTGTTTGGCCAGATTCAGGTCTGCCAATTTTGGATAAACATAAGCGGCCAATTCTGGGTGACTTTCTAAAAAGGTTAGATAGTATCCCTCGGCCGTGGCGGGGTCTATTTCGATTTCAGCCAGCCTGTACCAGACGGTGGGATCAATGGCGCCTGAATTTTGCGCGTAGTCAATCCATGTGCTTTTGGCTTCCTCTATCTTGCCTTCGGCTGCTAAAGCAATTCCCAGATTAAATTTCGCCAAGCCGATTAACTCGGCCGAGCTATCAGGGCTGTCTAATAGGCGACGGAAAAACGCTTCGGCCGACGCCATGTCTTCTAATTCAAGTTGGCGCAATCCATTTTGCAGTAGCTCGCTAGGTGGCAGAACTTTCGTTGCGGTGGGAGTTGGTAAGGGGGTGGGGGAAAATTCTGGGGTTGGCGTAGCTTGGGCCAGTTGCACCGTATCGGCCGCCACGTCTAGGCTTTCACCTGCAATTTGAGGAATCAGGGTAGGCGTTGGAATATTTTCAACAGCAAGAGAACCGGAAACGGCTGAATCTGAATCTAAACCGCTTACCTCGGGTGATACAAAAATGACGACTGGAGGTGCTGGCTCATCACATCCTGCTAAAAAAAGTGCAAAGGTAAAGAAAAAGACGGCCGATAAAAAGCCCCTCCAATTGAAACCGAGTCGAAATCGAATCATAAAGATGTCACACCCAAATATTATGGCATTTCAAGGGTGTGGTCTGAATTTAACTCTCGTTCTTCCTCGATTTTGGCGAATTCAGCACGCACACCGGCCGTGATACGGTCACTTTCGTTGGTGCGCTGCGCAAATAAGAGCTGTGCCCCAATTACCAGCGGGGCCAACTGCAACACACCAAACCAGATTGCAACCATCAGAATCACAATTTTAGCTTGTTCTAGTTGGACCCCCAGATTGTCTATGATGCCGTTAAGCTGTGTGTTGATGCCGGTTACCGATTCTAGATAGCTGTCGAGTAGGGGGGGAATGGTTTCAACTTGGGTGTTGATTTCGGCCAAATCAGTCGAGAGGGTGTCGATGTTGACACTGACCGCTTCAAGGCTGGAGTATGTGGTGTCTAGATCATCGCTCAAGCTCCGCATAGACTCTGGCAGTCCGTCTAAACTGTCACCCAAATCCTGCATTGATTGATCGAAGCGTTGGGTTGGATCGTAATCAATCCCGAGATCTAAATCTATCTCTCGGCCGAAGAATTTTTGATTAAAGCCAAAACCGCTCAAAGCGGTTAGGGTGTCATCAATTGTGCCAGCTACGCTAACCAAATTAGGGATTGTTTCTTGAACCGTTTCTATGCTGTTTGGAACATCTTCTGTGGTGACTTGTTTTACCTGGTTAAAAAGTGGCTCTGTACTTCCAACTGATTCAGATAGTGAAGATGCGGTATCTGAAAGGGTAGAGACAGAATCATTTACTTCGATGACGGTTCCTTTAACCGATTCAAGTGCCTCGGCCGTGGTGTTTAGGTTGTCTGAGACAAGCCCGACTATCCCATTAGCCTGCTCGTTTATCGATTCGATGACGATATTGCTGGCATATACAAGTCCTGCGCTGGCGGCGATACCGATGAGCGCGGCGATGATAATGATGGCTCCGAGCAGTCTGCGAAAAAGTTTCATGGTTTCCCTATAGTTTTAATGAGTGATGGACGTTGCACACTAATCGACTTCGGAAATACTTCCCGAGAAAGTGTGTAACGTGAGGCAGTGAAAAATCTGCGTTGGGTTTACTGGTCCCATTGTAACGTGTCACCAGCGATGCCTTGTATTGTGACCGACTTTGAAATTTCTGCCAGATTTTTGGCGGTTACCGGCCGGTTTTCTTGATCCAACTGATCTATTCCAGCAAAGATGAGTTTAAACGCATCATAAACCGAGCCAGCTTGATCACCCGCAACTTCATCAAACGGAGTAACCGTCTCGTAACGGCTTTTAAAATCGTCCGGTAGCTGATCGGGCGATGTCGCTTTAAAGGGTGAAACACCAACGTGTAGAAAAGAGATGCTTGAATTCGTTAAATTCTCAGCGGTGGCTAACCTTGTTGGCTCATTCCCCATCCCCACAATGGCAATAATAGATGGGTCGGCCGCCAGCGCTTGGGCGTTTCCGGCCGCAATATCGACATTTCCACTGTCATCCAGCGCAACCAACGCCACTCGCAAGGGCTTATTTTCTGCCAGTTGCTCCGCATTAAACTCTCGAACGGCCAGCCGTGCTGCGTAAATGCCATCATATCCGATCTCGCGATCTTGCCCCTCAAACGGTGCAACAAGGCCTATTTTGACCACCTGTGGGGTTTGTGCTTGGCATCCACCCAACGCAAATAGAAAAAGAATGAAAACTGGCACAACAAGCTGATATTTCGTGGTTGCGGAACGTTTGAACTTTTTTAACGACATTGATTTACATTGACCAAGTGGTCGTCAAAATTGGTGGCAAAAATATGCGTACTTGGGGAGGCTGGGTCACATCCTGCTACAAAAAACAAGAAGTCGCTTTCTTGGGGAGTCGCTACCGCTTGCAGAGAATCTAGGCCGGGGGCGGCGATAGGGCTGGGCGGAATCCCAGGGTAGACATAGGTGTTCCACGGATGGTCTACGGTTAGATCATCTAGAAACAGAGGGGACTTCCAATAGTTGCCCCAGCTGTCTGAATATCCAAGAGCGTATTGCACCGTCGGGTCTGCTTCTAGCTTCATGCCGATGTTAACCCGATTGAGAAACACGCCTGCGATAGTAGGTTTTTCGGCCGTCAGCACAGCCTCTCGCTGGACAATCGAGGCAAGTGTTATCGCTTCGTGGATGGTGATTCCGGCCGCTCCCCATGCTTGGCGCATGTCTGGGGTCACTTTTGCCTCAAAATTTGCCAGCATCGCCTCCATAACCTCGGCCGTGGTAATTTCGGGCAAAAACACATAGGTGTCTGGGAATAAATATCCTTCTAGAGAAGTGCCCGGGGGTAAGCTGGCTAAAGCTGGGTATTGATCAAGCCACTCTGTTTTAGGGGATTGGGCTAAGCGCAAAAACTCGGCCGAGGATAGATTGGGGGCATCAACCAAGTCGAAATTTTGCGCCATTTCTTCTAAACGCCAACCTTCCAGAAAGCGTAGTGTGATCTCGAATGGTTTCGCATCGGTTAGCTGTTCGGCTAGCTCTGCAACGGACGTTCCTGGTTTGATCAAAAACCGGCCGGCCTCAAACTGTCGGTCATATCCGTAGTAATTGGCATAAGTTAAAAATAGCTCACTGTTGTTCAGGAGTCCTGCCCCCACTAAGTTTTGAGCAATGGTGCTGGCCCCTTGCCCCGGTGTAATTTCAAAAATAGTGTCTTCTGGCTGATTCCCAGCTGGGGCAAATAGCTCTTCGACCTGTTGGGTAAGCAAAAATTGAAGGTAAACACGCTCAGCCGGATTGAGATGGTTGGCCCCACCGTCGGCCGTAATTTGGCTTCTGCGCCAATCTGTAACAATAGGATTTACAGCTACTAGGTAAATGCCTAAAAGTGCGGCAAGTGCCAAAAGGATCAGTGGGCCACATCCTCTTCGTCTTTTTCGTTTGGGTCTGGGTCTTTGCTTTTCTGTTGGATCAGATTGGGTCATAGATCAAAATTATGACGTTAAATGGCTCAGTTTGCCGGTTGTTTAAGCTATTTTTTCGCGCCGACTAATCAACACGGCCGGAGAAAATAGGACCAATTGAAGATTTTAGACTGAATGGGAAGATTTTACTATTTATTCTTTTTACGAGAAGATTTTTAGTTAGGCAAAAGTATTATAGTTTACATTAGGCTGTGTAGACTCTTTTTAATTTGGCTTCATTTGTCCCTATGCACAAACTTGCACTTTGAGTTTTTCATGCAAAGATTGGGGTGGTAATTTGGCCAAAATGCAACCGCTTATGCACGGCTTACGACAAACATATTTCAACCATCAAAAAATAAAACAGTTTGTCTTCTATCTCGATGTATCCCACATAATTTTAGGTTTCTAGGATTATAGAAAGGTCAACATGTATCTCTTCCCCAAACTTCCCCGTTTCGTCTACCTTACCCTATCTCTGATTTTCGTTTTTGCGCTCGGTTTTGGACTTAAAAGTTCTTTAACGCCGGTTGAAGCAGCCGGAACAATTTTTGTCAACGCCAGTGCCAGCGGAAGCAATAATGGGTCAAGCTGGGCAAATGCGTATACCAGCTTGGCTACCGCTTTAAACAATGCAAATTCAGGTGATGAAGTTTGGGTGGCGGCCGGTGTTTATACGCCCGGTGGCTCTGAGAACGACTCATTTTTACTCGAAAATGGAGTCGAGATTTATGGTGGATTTGCTGGTAACGAAGGGGCTTTGGGCAGCAGAAACTGGGAGACAAACGTAACCGTCCTAAGCGGAGACATTGACAACAATGATACTAAAAATGGGAATGGTGTCGTTGAATCGGCCGACAACATCAGCGGCCGGAACAGCTATCACGTTGTTGAAGGGGAAAACATCAACTCTACAGCCGTTTTAGATGGATTTACAATCACTGGCGGGCAAGGGGATGGCCCTTCAAATACATCGGATTTTCGCGGAGCTGGTATCTACAATCGTGAAGCATCTCCAACACTACGTAACCTGAAATTTGTCGGTAACACGGCGCAAGAGGGAGGTGCTATGTACAACGGCACCAATAGCGATGCTCAAATAACATCTGTTACATTTAATAATAACGAGGCGACTGCTCACGGGGGGGCTGTTTATAACTTAACCAGCGAGCCGGTTTTTGATGGGGTAACGTTTACAAACAATGAGGCTGTAGGTGGTGACGGAGACGGTGACGGCGGTGCTGTTTATAACTGGCAGAGCTCGGTTACGTATCGCAACTCGACTTTTTCAAACAATAATGCGGTCAACATTGGCGGAGCCATGTATACCTACAGCAGTACGGTTGATATCGATAACGTTGATTTCAACAATAATGATGCCTTGTTTGGTGGTGGGATGGGTTCTTATGTCGGCTCGACGCTATTTTTAGATGATGTAGATTTTAACGGAAACACATCATCTAATAGCGGTGGGGGCATGTACTCAGACGCAAGCTTTCCGACACTCAACAATGTGACATTCACATCAAACTCGGCCGCCTCGGCCGGTGGGGGCATGTACAACAACCAGGGGAGCAATACGATCGGGAACCGAGTCACGTTTTTGCAGAACTCAGTCGATGATGGAAAAGGGGGCGGCGTATTAAATTTTGCTAGTAGCCCTGTATTTGTCGATGTTGAATTTCGTGGGAACGAGGCTAAAGAAGGGGGTGGCGTTGCGAATCAATCCAATAGTGAAGCAAGTTTCACCAACGCATTATTTTCGGGGAATAAGGCGACGGTATTTGGAGGGGCAATTACAAATGAACAAAGTGATATCACTCTGATTAACGCAACGATATCAGGAAATAATGCGACATTGAATGCAGGCGGGCTTTTTAATAACAGTAGTAGCCCAACCATTGTAAATTCTATTTTTTGGAACAATTCTGAAGGGACAGACGGCTTTGGGGACGGAACCTTGAGGGCCAGTATTTACTACATTGGGGGATCGGCCAACATCTCAAACAGCATCATTCAACAGAGTGGCGGGAGTGGATCTTGGAATACTGATGCTGGTACAGACGGTGGCAATAATTTAGATAGCGATCCGCTGTTTAAGACACCCATCAACTTGAGTTCGATTCCCACAACGGCCGGAGATTTTTCTCTGACATCAGGCTCACCTGCGATCAATTCGGGCAATAACGGATCTAACGGTACCTCCACCGATCTTGCTGGTAACACCCGCGTTGAAGAAGGAACCATTGAAATGGGGCCGTATGAAGTTACAACCATCGGATTTAGCGTAACCACATCTGGAGTTGGCACTGGTTCTGTAACAGGGCCAAACATCGATTGCTCCGATTCATGTAGCTATGATTTGGTATTTAACGACGTAGTGACATTAACCGGAACGCCAGACATGGGATACACCTTTTTAGGCTGGACGGGCGATTGCTCGGGTCAGGGTGAGTGTGTGCTGACAATGGATGGAGTTAAGTCGGTAAACGCTGAATTTGGGATTAATGCATTTGAACTATCGACCGGAAAAATTGGAACCGGAGTCGGAACTGTATCTAGCGTAGATTCAAACATTAACTGCGGCAGTGTGTGTGCGTACAATTATCAATTCCAAGATGAAGTGACCTTAAACGCCGTTCCAGACGTAAGCTCGACGTTTGAAGGCTGGTCAGGTGCCTGTGCAGGGCTCGGTGCGTGTACGGTTTCGATTACGGATACGCGAGTGGTGACGGCCGAATTTGCCATCATTCCGATCACCGTTACCGTTTCGATTAGCGGCACGGGACAAGGAAATGTTACGAGTAACCCCACTGGAATTGAATGCAATTTTGACTGCACCGAGATTTATGACTACGGCACAGAGCTAACTCTGACCCCGAACCCAGAGGTTGGTACAACCTTTGCCGGCTGGATTGGGGACTGCACCGGTACAGACCCCTGTGTGGTTACCTTGACCGAAGATTTGGACGTTGAAGCGGTATTTACTTTAAATCGATACACGCTGACCGTGACAAAAATCGGTAGCGGAACCGGCCGGATTTTGAGTAGCCCCGGTGCCATCTTCTGTGGCGAAACCTGCACGGCCGAACTTAATCACGGCACCGTCATTGAACTGGTTCAAACGGCAGACGCCAAACCAAATGAGACAATTACGTTTGAGGGTTGGGGCGGTGACTGTTCTGGGACTGAAACCTGTATTCTGACGATGGATCAAAATCGAAGTGTGACGGTTCGATTCGAATCAAACGTTAAACGGATTTACCTGCCTCTGATCCGGCGGGATCAATAGAGCGCCAAACCAAATTTAGCGGAGCAAAAGCAAGCGGCCGAACTTGTCCTCAATAAAACGGGGCAGGCTCGGCCGTTTTTTGTAGGAGTTGCTCTGAGTCGATAACAATTCGTCACAGATTGAGTTAAAATCCGCATGGAAAAATTATGTGGAATATCAAAGGGCATGATTGGGCGGTAGAAAGCCTCCGCTCGGCAATAATTTATGATCGCGTGGGGCACGCATGGCTGTTCACCGGGCCACCCAAAGTTGGGCGAACCCATCTGGCACGGTTATTTGCACAAGCGCTTAATTGCGAAAGCGAATACCCGGAAAATCGGCCGTGTGGCGTTTGTCGCAAATGTAAATTAATCGCATCTGGCAGACATCCCGACCTGATTTTGGTCGAGCCGATCACCGGTAATAGAGGCAACGAGACGCTCAAAATCGAACAAATTCGGGAGCTACAGCAAGATTTAAATCGAACCGCGATGGAAGGCCCCTATAAAATTGCGATTATTAGCCGGTTTGATGCCGCAACACCCGGAGCGGCGAATGCCTTCTTAAAAACGCTTGAAGAGCCACCGCCGAACGTTATTTTGATCCTGACCGCATCAGAGTCAGATGCCCTTTTGCCCACAATTAATTCTCGCTGTCGTAGTATCGGCTTGCGCCCGGTTCCATTAGAAACAATCAAAGATCATCTAATTAGTGATTTGGGGGTTCCCACGGAAAAAGCAACTGTGCTGGCCCATCTTGCAAACGGCCGGATGGGTTGGGCCATCGAAGCGGCTGAAAGTGAAACAGCTCTGGCCGACTATCAGGCTCAAACTGAACAGCTCAGCGCAATTTTAAAAATGGGCAAAGTAGATCGCTTTAAACTAGCCGAAAAGCTGTCCTCGAATGCAGAACAGTTACACCATCTTTTGCGCACATGGCTCGGTTGGTGGCGTGATGCGCTTATCTTGTCAAACGGGCAGGATGACTTGTCTCAGATCATCAATGTGCACGATATCGATAATTTAAACGACGTTGTCGGCCGACTTTCCTCTGAAAAAATCGCCCAGAATTTAAATCAAACAGACCAATCCTTAACGTGGCTTGACCAAAATGCTAACGTTCGGCTATTGGTCGAAAACCTACTCATTTCCTTTTAACCCCATTCTATGTCCCCACTACGTTCATTCTTGTTTACCCCCGGTGATAGCGGCCGCAAACTACAGAAAGCGGCAAAATCAGTGGCCGATGCGGTTGTCATCGATCTTGAAGATGCCGTTGCGCCATCAGCTTTAAACGATGCCCATGCGCAATCCTTGGAAGCTTTGCGCACCATCGATTTTGGGTCAACCCTGCGGCTGGTGCGTATCAATGCAGATTCGCTCGAAGCGGCGCAGGCTGATATCAAAGCGATTATTGACGGAAAGCCAGACGGAATTGTGGTCCCCAAAGTGGAGACAAAACGATTTTTGGATCAGCTGGCAGAAACTTTACCGGCCGACATGCCGGTGTACGCCATGATCGAGACGGCCTTGGGATTCATGAACTTGGGCGAAATCATCCAAAGCGATGCAAAGTTAAGCGGGTTAATTTTGGGCGGTGAAGATCTAATCGTATCGCTTGGGGCGCGTGCGATGCCGAACCGAGAAGAGTTAACCTATGCGCGAGGCGCTTTGGTGATGGCGGCGGCGGCCGCTGGTATTCAAGCCATCGACACCGTTTACACTGCCTGGCGGGACGTGGATGGCCTAGCTAAGCAAGCACGCCAAATGTCCGACATGGGGTTTAGTGGCAAGCTGGCCATCCATCCAGCCCAGATCGACCCGATCCACTCAGCCTTTGCCCCCACGGCCGAGGAAGTGGAATGGGCCAGAGACGTGTTGCACGAAAGTAGCCGCCTAAAAGAGCAGGGAATAGGCGTTTTCTCGTACGGGGGCAAAATGATCGACGAGGCGCACATTCGCTTAGCAGAACAAATCATCGAAATAACTGAATCAAACGGAGGTGGGGACTATGCATGATCAAAAACAGCCAAACTCAAACACCTGTTTTATTTGCGGCCGGGACAATCCGGTTGGCCTGCACATGGAGTTTTTTGACAACGGCAAAGATGAAGTAATCAGCCATTACACTGTGCCAGCGCTTTACAACAGCTACCCGGGCATTGTGCATGGGGGCATTTTAACCAGCATGTTGGATGAGACGGTTGCCCGTGTGTCAATGATCGGCGGGGATCACCATCACTTCATGATGTCGGTCAAACTTGAGGTCAAGTTCCGCCATCCGGTACCGGTAGAAACACCGATTACGGTAAAAGGGACAGTGATCAAATTACGCGGCCGGTTGGGACGTGCCAGAGGTGAGATTATTTTGCCAGACGGCACCGTTGCGGTTGAGGCGGAAATGGTGCTGGCAGATTTGCCGGCCGAAATTGC
>JAHDGV010000050.1:0-11882 GCA_020631655.1 Chloroflexota bacterium
TAATCATACCGAAAAATGATGATTTCCCCACGGTTTCCCGTTGACCAGTGGGATGTGATTTTACGCATGATATAATCGCCCGCTGTTGGTCCTTGTGTAAGGGGCAATAGCTATCCAAGGTGGAAGAATTTGATGAAGCTATCCGTTATTATTTGCTGTTATAACGAAAAAGACTCCATAGAAAGTGTAATTGAAGCAACTGAGGCAGTTGATTTGGGCGACGGCTGGGAGCGGGAAATTATTGTTGTCGATAATTTCTCAACAGATGGGACCCGAGATATTTTAGGAAAAATAGATCGGCCGGAAGTTCGCGTGATTTACCATGAAAAAAATATGGGGAAAGGCTCATCGATTCGGACCGGGATCGGGGCGATGACGGGCGACTACATGATCATTCAGGATGCTGACACAGAATATGACCCCGCTGAGCATTCAAAATTTTGCGCCAAAGTGGCGAAAGAAAACAACTCAGCTTTATTCGGTTCACGGGTGTTGGGTGGTAAAGCCATCTATGAATATGCCCATGCTTACTGGGGTGTCCGTTTGCTCACCGGCACAACCAACTTGCTGTTTGGCGGCAATTTGACCGATGTAGCTACTGCGACAAAGATGGTTCGTGGGGATTTGGTGCAGAGTTTAAATTTAACCGGCACCACGTTTGATCTTGATTTTGAATTGCCATGTAAGATTTTGTTAGCCGGTCACACCATCGAAGAGTTGCCCATCAGTTATAGTCCCCGCACCTATGAAGAGGGGAAGAAAATCACGGTGATGGACGGATTGCGAGCACTGCAAGTCATCGTAATGACACGCCTATTCCCCGGCCCTTTGTTCAAATAGATTTTAGCTTGAAGGGGATTTTGCCTGCGAAAATTTGCCGCGATAAGAGGTAAGTGACGGCCGTGTAACCCCGATATCCGCCTTTTTGTTGGATGCCCGGCGGAACTGCCACTGGACAAACCGCACGCGGTGGGCCATGGCTCGCCCCATGTTCCAGAGGAGCTTTGACCCTAAATTGGGATGATCTTCAAGAATGCTCAAGGTAGTCTCACGTTTCAGAACCAGCACTTTTGCACCGGCCCGGCCAGCTTTAAGACGAGCGGAGCGTAAGCCTTCATCAAACAATGCTAGCTCACCCGAAATTTGCCCCGGCCGCAATGTAGCCATTTTGCGGAAGTCTCCGGCCGCTTCTCCCGGCCGTTCTGGGTCATACCAAACTTCAACTGTGCCATCCTGAATCAAAAACAGCTCGGTCCCAGCTTCTCGAATTTCAGCGATGATGTCCCCTTTTTTCCAGGTGGTTTGTTCCAGTCGCTCGGCTAGAAGGATTCTGTCCGCTTCGGTTAGCCCATTGCCGATATCAGAGTTGGTCAAAAATTTCGCAATGTCTTGGACCTTCATCAACTCATCGTCTGTAACCGGTAGATAGCGGTTGCCTTGGGTGAACTGTAGCCCCAAAAAGTTGGCGATCAAGCGTCTTGTATCTTCTTGCCGCTCAAATTGGGGCCAGTGGCCCGCTTTTGGCATGATACGAAGGTCAGCTTTCGGCCATTCGTCTGCGATAACACCGGCATCCCGCAATGGCACCGTGTTGTCTTCGGCCCCCCAGATCACAAGGGCTGGGGTTAAAATATCTTGCAAGCGGCCGCTCAGGTCGTTGTCCCGCATGGCGGCAAAACATTCGGCCCTCACAACGCCTTGATCCGGCCTTCGAGCATCCTCTTTTAAACGAACATAGTCTTCGTTTGTGATGCCGGTCCTTTCGGCAAACGAGGCCGGTTTCATAATTCGATCTGTAATCGTCGATGAAATTTTTTCTATAAACCGAGAGAGTAGGCGGGTAGATGAAAATTGCTCCAACTTGGTAATCGGAGAAACAATTGTGTTGATGTAGAACGATAGATGGCCGGTCACCGTTGGGCTAATCAGAATTAGTCTATTAACCAACTCTGGGTGCCGCTCGGCCAAGGTGATCGAAATCATGCCTCCCATTGAATGGCCGACAAGAATAACAGATCCATCGTAAAGGGTTTCTACAAACTCTGCTAAAAGATCAGCATATTTTTCGATTGAAACTTGGGATTTCAGGCGAGGGGAGTTTCCATACCCCGGCAGGTCTACGGCCACACACCAGTAGCGCTGTGATAGCAGCTTCATCAACGGTGACATCGCATAGGCCGAGCTTGACCATCCGTGGATGAGTAACACTAATTGACGATCCCTTCTTCCTTCTTCGTAAAAGTTAATTTGCTGATTCTGGACGCGTAGTGTTGACACCTAAATCTCCCTAGCAGTTGTTTGCTAGATAAAAAAACAGCTTTTATTTCTAAAAGACTATTTCTTTTCGGTGAACGAAATAGTTACCTAATCAACAATTTTCGGTGACATTGCGAAATTTGACAAATAATTGAGACAAAAGTATCAATTCATCTGTTAACTATTTTACAATTTGCATAAAAATGTAGTTGAGAGAGCGTGAGAATTAAGCATTCATTTAGGATAAAGTTTCAGGCAGGAGCAAAATCATCTTTTGAATATCGTGATTGTTTGTTAAATTGTGCAGAGAAATATTCTCATAACGTAATCATCACCTGCTAACTAATCAAACGCTTGTTAGAATTGTTGAGTACAAATCTTTTATGCCCAGTGCACCGCACTGATTGACCATTCTGGAGAAAATAATGTTTAGCTACGACTTTTTTACCGACGAACATCGTGAGATTCAAGCGATGGCGCGTCAATTTGCGCAGGATCAAATTGTTCCAATCGCAGAGCACTTTGATCACACTGGCGAGTTTCCAATGGAAACGGTTAAGAAAATGGGGGAGCTTGGTTTTATGGGGATCGAAGTCCCTATGGAATATGACGGGGCTGAGATGGATCCATTGGCATACGCGATTGTGATGGAAGAAATCTCAAAAGCGGATGCGAGCCACGGCACCATTGTTTCGGTTAACAATTCTTTGTATGGCAAGGGATTGTTGTTATTCGGAACAGACGAGCAAAAGAAAAAATATCTGGCTCCTGTAGCGCGGGGTGAAAAGCTGGGCGCTTACTCTCTGACCGAGCCGATGAGCGGTAGTGACTCGGGCACGATGAAAAGCCGTGCGGTCCTAAATGCGGCCGGAACCCACTATGTGATCAACGGTGTTAAATCTTGGGTCACCAACGGCCCAGTTGCTGATTACATCGTGCTGTTTACGATGACAGAGGCTGAAAAAGGACACAACGGCATCACGGCCTTTATGATTGAAACGGACAAACCGGGTATCTCGATCGGAAAAACGGAGCCAAAGTTAGGCATCCGCGCCAGCGCCACCTGTGAGATCCACTACGACAACTATGAAGTGCCGGTTGAAAATGTACTGGGCGAGTTGGGCAAAGGGTTCAAAGTTGCGATGACGATTTTGGACCACGGCCGGATCGGAATCGCCGCCCAGGCATTGGGAATCGCGGCGGCCGCTTATGAGGCCAGCGTTGCTTATGCCAAAGAGCGTGAGGCATTTGGCCAAAAAATCGGCCAATTCCAAATGATCCAACAAAAATTGGCCGACATGTATGTTGAAGTTGAATCTAGCCGGATGCTGACTTACCATGCCGCGCTCGAATCAGCCAAAGCCAAGAAAAATGGCAGTCGCTTTACCCTGCCAGCCAGTGCGGCCAAGCTAAAAGCCAGTGAAACCGCTATGTGGGTAGCCACAGAGGCTGTTCAAATTCACGGCGGTATGGGCTATTCAAAAGAAATGCCGATTGAGCGCTACTTCCGCGACGCAAAAATCACTCAGATTTACGAAGGAACGAGTGAGGTTCAGCGGATGGTAATCTCGCGTAACCTAACCGGACTTCGGTAAAAGGGACAAGTAAGAAGTGATAAGTATGAAGCACCGACCTTCTACTTATCACTTCTTACTTAATACTTCTAGAGGTTGCCTGCTTCCATCGCTTCTAGCAATTTCATAGATTTATGTACCGGATCGGCCGCGACTGCGTGGGCGACTTTTTCTCCTTGGAGCTGAACATCTTCGCGTATCGCCTGCTCATCCATCGTTAGAATTGCTCGATCTCGCATAACAAATCGGCCATCAATCATCGAATGGAGGACTTCACGGCCGGTTGCCGCAAAAATCAGGTTGGGAACCAGGGTGCGAATCGGGCCGTCAAGCACGGGTGACAGATTTGGCTCTGTCACATCGATGCAGATGAGATCAGCCTTTTTACCAACTTCAAGAGAGCCGATTTCATCATCCAGCCCTAAAGCTCTGGCCCCTTCAATTGTTCCCATGCGTAGCACTTCCCAAGCAGGCAGTGTGGTTGGATCTTTGTATTTGATTTTGTTGAATAACGACGTCAGTTTCATCTCGTTCCAGATATTGTGGCAGTTGTTACCGGCCGCTTGATCTGATCCAAGGCAAACATCTCCGCCAGCTTGGCGGAACACATGGGCTGGCGGCACAATGCCATCAATAATGCCAATACTGCCGGAACACAGGGCCATCTTTGCGCCTGATTTAGCGATTAGCTGAGTCTCTTCGTCCGTTGCCTCCGTTAAATGGACAGCTAGTAATTGATCATCCAAGTATCCGATTTCATGCAAGAATGCAGGAGTTCGCTCACCGTAGCGTTTAACCATCTGGTCGATTTCCCTATCACCTTGAGCTGTATGAACGTGTACTTTTAATCCGCGAGAGGCTGCAAGTTTTTTGCACTCCATTAATTGATCGAGCCCAATCATGTCCGGCCCCTGTGGCCCATACATCACATTGATCCGGCCGTCATGCGCCCGATTCCAGTTGTCAATAAAGGCTGTTGCCTGATCAATTGTTTCTCGGCCGCGAGCTTCGTCAAACGGATACAGGTCTCCGATTTTTAGCCCCGCCATCCCCTGAGCTGGCAGAGAGTTGATGCGGGCGGTTAGCACGGCCCGGACACCAGCATCGGCAAATACATCTCCCCAGCCGTCTACGGGCCAAGCGTAATCGCCAAACAAAGTTGTGCCGGCCTTGATCCCTTCCAGCACAGCGGAACGGGTGCCGGATAAAAACGCTGTTGGGGTCATATATTTATGGTAGGGGGCCAATCCTGCCTGCATCCAGTTCCAAATATCTTGGGCTACTCCGCGCACCACCGCATACGATGCGTGCATGTGACCGTCTATCAGGCCCGGCATGATGCACATATTGCTGGCATCAATCGTTTCTTTTGCGCTGATTGTTTTTTCTAGCTCGGCCGTGGGGCCAACGGCCGTGATGCGACCATTGGTTACCGCAACTGCACCGTCTTTCATGTAGCCAACACCAGAGCCGGTCATGGTTAGAAGGTGACCGTTTTTAAATAAATAATCCGTCATTTTTTCCTCACGTTTTATGATCAATTTGAACCGTTTTAACGATTTTAAGTCTCATTTTTAGAAAGCGAAAGTTTTGCCTATAGCGATTCAGGACTAAAGTCATGCCGGGGAGGTGTGTATCGAGACTCAGTCCGTAAGAAAGGTGACCTAAGTTTGTTTAACAAAAGTTATAAATTGGTTATGCTTTATGCTGACTAGGGGTAAATATGCACAAATTAAACCAACGGTTTCCCTTTGCCTGGGCAAAACCGCTAATCATCTGCTTTTTATTATTCATATCTCTTGATGTTGCACCTTCTGAAGCATTTTTCGAGGGGAATGAGTTTGGGGATGTCGCGCCTAGTGGAGGAATTAGCGACGAAAAATCGGAGCAAACCTCGTTTGAATTTGATAGCTCCTTGAACGCACTGCTGAATCAAGGATCAAGTGAGCCTTCTGTTTCTTGCCCGGCTGGATTTACCCAGGTGGGCGGACCCTATCACAACAAAGTAAAGTTAGATTATGTTCGTAAATTTGAGGTAACGGCCAATGCGCCCGGTGAGGTTCTGCTGACCGGATACGCAATGGAAGGGCATCCGGAATTAGGCTGTAGCCCGGCCGGTGATACTCCTTTTGAGCCACATTCTCATTGTACCCAATCCCAGCAGGATGAATCGTTCGACGTTCGGCTGATAGGGAATTTAGGCACGTATCAGTTAGGGTCATATACTGACAAACAAGACCCAACTAAAGAAAATTGGTGGTTTGATGCGGGGACATTTAGTAAAAATGTGATGCCGGGATCGTACCGATTTGAAGTGGAACATTCTTTTAACAACGGGCAAAGTGTGACGTATAAATTGGTTACTTGTTTTAGATCGACGATGTCTTTCCCCACGGAGACACCAACCAGTAGCCCAAGCCCGACGCCACCAGTTGTACCAACGGCGACTTCAACGCCAACACCCACACGGACTCCTTTCTCAACAGCGACACCTACACCAACAAGTCCGCCATTTGCAACCGCAACAGCGACTCCTACCGCTACAAAAACACCTTTTGGAACCCAAACAGCAACACCCACAGCTACCGCTACTGGGACGCCAAATCTGACTCAAACAGCAACGGCGACTGCTACGAGCACATCAACCACTACGCCCGAATCAACTGCAACAGCAACTGCGACTTCAACCGCGACCCCTACTGCGACAGTTGTTATTCCAACTGGTGGTGAAAGCTGTAACGATTTCAAGATTACAGGCTATGCCAGTGACCCAGACTCTCCGGGCTCGCGAATTAACGTCAATATTTATATTGATGGGATTTATGAAGCCACTGTTGGGTCATACAATAATTTTGAATTCCCGATTCCAGATAAATACAAAGATAACGAGACCCATTCAGTCTCTATTTCTTATGATAATCCGTATTTCACTACGTTTGTCAGCGGCTATGATGACGATGGGAACCCAATTTATGCAACATCGAACGCTGACACAGATGCTTATTTAGATTACACCGCATTTAAATGCCCACCGCCTGAATCTGACTTAGAGATTAAAGGGGACGCGTGGGCCAAGAAACCCGGCCGTGGCGGGTCTTATCCCAATGGTGATGCTGCCGACGATAAGGTTTGGCTTGAAGACACGACTCAATTTGAAGTTACGGTTATCAACCACCATACAATTTTCCCGGCCATTGATGTGGAAGTAAAAGTGACACTGCCCGAAGATCCTGACGGGATGCTGGACTGGACAACCGACTGGTGGACCAATCCTGCGTGGAGCTGTAGTCAAAGTGGACGAGTTGTGACATGTACCATCGACCAGATCGATAAAGCATCTACTTCTAGTGGGCCGCTTGAAATCCCTGTTATTCGAGGAGAAACCATCGTTCCTGGAACCTATCGCCCTCAGGTGAGGGACATGGTTTGGAACCGGCAAATCAAATCAACCCTGCCGGGCATTGTTGAATCAACCCCGCTCGATAACGAAGATGATTTTAAAATCGAAGTTGTTAAATCTTGGCGACAAGTTACCCCGTATACCGAGCTGATCTCTCAGTACAATCACGTCCGGTACCACGATTACATCGCTGACCAATTGGTGGGCGAAGAAGCTGACAACAGCTTCCCCTCTGGTGAACTTATCCCCTCAATCTTCCAGATTCCAGTTTATGAAGTTCCCGGAATTACGATGACTAGGTACACAACACTAACGGTTAGATTCTGCGAAGAGTTTGATGAAGTTAATTGTTCAAATCCCTCTGCGATTATCACTGGAACAGTGCGCTTAAAATCATACGAGCTAACCGAAACAATTCAGCAGCGGATTGTGGGTACTGTGATGGAAGATGATCCACTGGCGACTAATATGCAGACAGGGACACTGACATTTAACTATGGCACCGGCGACAAGGGCAGATTTGTAATCGTGCCCGGAGAAACAGACCATTGTGGAGAGTGGAGAACAAAAATGGCACCTCATATCGGCAACGCTCAATGTATGATTCCTCATGAAGTGTATAAAGATTTTTCTCCAACTGAAAAGGCTTTTTATGAGTGGGATGACGACGAAATATTTGGCTTGTTGCTGTATGCAAGCGGCGGCCGGCAAATCGATTGTGATTTGCCCGGTTCAAACTGCATCGAGAATGATCGAGGAAGACCGGCCATTTATAAAACATCTGGCGAGATCCACTACGAAGTAATCTTCTACGACGATGTCTTTAGGCGGATTGGCTCTGCACCAAGAGAATTTACAAACACGCTTGAGATTGAGATATTCAATCAACAGCTCACTCTGTTTGATGAAGTTCAAGAAGTTCCATAACCAATTAACCAGAACCAGTTAGAATTACGGGTCCTCAAGTTTGTTCATACGGCTTGAGGACTTTTTGTTTTAAAAAAGCGTGTCTAACACAGGAGATCAATTGAAGAAATTTAAATATTTTGCGGGATGTATTGTCGGACTATTTGTGTTTTTAGCGGCGTGCGAACCGATTGATAATGCTTTGCCAAAAGTTGAGAGCGACCAACCAGATACGATTATTGAAACAGATTCTATAGCTGAAAAACTGGCCTTCGAATTTGATCAATATGTAGCCGGCCAGGTTTACAATGATGAGATACCGGGAGCGGCCGCGGCTCTCATTTACGAAGGGGAGATAGTCCTGCTAAAAGGATACGGCTTCCGAGATTTACAGAATCAGTTCCCAGCAACACCTGATACCCTATTTCATATCGCTTCAACTCAAAAATCGATGACGGCCATGCTCATTGCGACGCTAGTCGATGATGGAATTGTTGAATGGGACACTCCGCTTGTGGAAATTTCGCCCGAATTTGAATTGGGTGGAGGTGGAGAATCTATCACCCTGCGGCATTTGTTGAGCATGTCTAGCGGCATTCCAGACACGGCCGAAGATGATTTTTACGAACAAGGATACGAAGAAAATGCTTTCGGAATGTGGCCCTTGCTGGCTTCCACTGAACCTTTGGGGGAACCGGGCGAAGTGTTTAGCTATAGCAACATCTCCAGTTCAATGGCAGGCTATGCGGCCGTGTTGGCCACCAATCCGGATGCGGCCAATTTAGATGAAGCATTTGGCGAATTGTTGTTTGAACGGGTTATCCGACCTATCGGAATGGATTCTGCTGTGTTTTCAGTTGAGGACGCCCGTAAAAGCTCAAATTACGGTAAGTCATACGTTTTGGAAGGCGATGAGCTAATCGAAGCTGAGACAGAAGATTTTGCGACCGATACGATGACTCCATCTGGTGTTGTGAAGGCCAGCGCCGCTGATATGGCCCTCTACATCCAAACTCAGCTGAACCAAGGAGTGGCCCCTAACGGCGAGAGAGTCGTTTCGGCCGAGAATATGACTGAGATGTGGGAGCCACAATTCGGTGATGGAGGGGGAGATGGTTACGCTTTGGGCTGGAGCGTGATCAAATATATTAGTTTTACACTCATCTATCATGAAGGCTCGTTCGACAACTATGAAAGCGTGATTGGCTTTGTACCTGAATTTGATGTGGGGTTTGTGGTGCTAACAAACGCCAGCGACGTAGCCGCAGACTTAATTGCCAATGCACCATGGGTTGTGGTTGATACTGCGGGTGATCTGCGACAATGATCGACTATTCGTAAGCCAGTACCTCGCGAATAGTGAGGCGGGCCGCATTGCGGGCGGGAATAATACTGGCTAGCGATGCAAGTGCGAGAACGCCCAGCAACCAAATCCAGAATCCACGGACGCTGAAATAAAGCGGCATTGGAGAGTTGATCATCGCTTCGCTGATGATGCGTAGAAGAACCACACTAATCGGGAAAGACAGAATAGATCCAATCACCCAGCTTATAAAGCCGATTGAAAGCCCTTCTAGAATAACCGTACGCATGATTTCTGTGTCAACGGCCCCAATTGCGCGCATGACGCCGATTTCTCGCGTTCGCTCTAACACGTTCATCGACATGGTGCCTGCGAGTCCAATCGAACCGACTACCGCCGTGAGTAGTGCCATCGTCATAAAGAAAGTCACCAAAACACCGATCGCCTCGGCCGCACTTTCCGTGACTTCCTTGCCTGCTTCCACATTTCGAACACGGTAGCCTGCTTCATCCAGTACATCGTTGATCCGCTTGGCCGCCAATTGTTGCCCTGGTAAGGACTGATCTTTCATCACAACCCGGAAAGAGGTTCCCTGTCCAATTTGATTGGTTTGGACCGCAATTGTTTCATATGGAACATAGCCTAAAATCGTTTCCCCATTTGGATCAGGGAACGAGAAGATGCCCACAATTTCCCACAGCTCTTCACGGCCGCCATTCACTTCTACCGGAATCATCCCCCCGACTTGAATCCCGGGAACCCGCTCAACGGCCAAGTCCGCAATCACCACAGCTTTTGTGTCAGATGTGGTGAGCCAACGTCCCTCTAAAATGCGGGGAGCAACTAGCTCGCTTTCGGCCGGTGGAGCCAACATGGTTAAGGCTTCACCCGTTTCACTACCGGGTATCTGAATCTCGCTCGATGCAAACAGCCACGGCTCGATAAATTCAACGCCGTCTACTTCACTAATCGTTTGGCTAATTTTGTCGATCCGATACGGTCGATCCATATCGATAATCACATCGGCGATAAACAGGTCCCCAATTGTGTCGATAAATCGATTAAGCGATTCACGCACGTTAAAAACAGCGATGAAGATGGCACCGGCCATCGTTAGGGTAAACAGTGTTAGTGCTAAGCGGCCACGTTTGCGGAAGGTGTTGCGCACAGAAAGTAAAATCGGCCGCGCAATCCACGCAATTGATTCACCGATACGGTCTAGTCGTGATTCACGATTGCTACCGCCTTGTCCTGCCGTGTTGCTGATTGCTCGGGCCACCGTTGTTCTTGACCCTGAGCGAACCGGAATAAATCCGGCCGCAATCGGCACTAGAATCGCAATAACCGCTTGAGTAATAATCGATGCTGGAATAAAGCGGAACCCTTGGACCGTAACGGCCAATAGCCCGGCCATGTAGTTGGCAAGCGCAAAGCCGCCCCATGCGGACAGCGGGATAGAGATGAGCAGTGCCAATAGGCTAAACGAGCCGATCAACAGCAAATACATGGCCGTGATTTGGCGGCTGTGTGCGCCGATCAGCTTCATCACCCCGATTTGGCGCAAATGCTGGGCCAGGAGCGCATTAAGCGTGTTTGCGATCAGCGAACTACCCAACAGGAGCATGAGGGCGCCCATCGCCCCCAGTACGCCTAAAATAGCCAACACGGTTGATTCCATCGGATGTTCGCGCGTTGTGCCTGTCCAGCGTCTAAAGATGCGGTCGTCCCGTTTTTTGAGCCGTTCTTCAACTCGGTCTGCAACCGCATCGATGTGAGCAATATCGTTGGAGTCTCCTTCAACCGTTGCCACAATTTGGTTAAACGAACTATCGCGGCCGAGCCACTCAAGCGTATCTAACGTCACATACGCGTGTGGTTCTGCATTAGGGCCACCCCGGACACCTTGGTCTAGCACAAAGCCCACGGCCGGCATTTCTCGCGTGGTGCCGTTGGCCAGCTGTACCAGAAGGATGTCATCAACTGCGATGTCCAGTTCGTTTCTAATTCGATCTTCGAGCAGAATTTCACGTCGGCCGGGTGTAGATGCACCTTCGATTGTGTGGTGCACAAAAATATCTGATTGAGTAAAGTCTTCTTGCCCCACAACTCGAAGCGCTTGCCACGTATTTCCCCCATCCTGGCTAATGCGTAAAACGGCCCTGTGCCTTCCCTCGACTTCTGCGAGCCCATCAATTTTAGCGATGGTATCTACAAATCCCTGATCAAACGGGATAATGTTAAATTCGATGTTGGCCGGTTGAGATTCAGCGTAGCTGACTTCCATATCCTGCGCCAAAATCACATAGGATGTGATGATGGTTCCCAACGCAAACACACCAACCGCAATTGATGCGACGACCAAAGCGGTGCGAGCGCGGTTTTCCCATAAATCTAAAAAGACTTTTTGCCATCTTGGGCGAGTTTCAATCGTTGACATAGGTGT
>JAHDGV010000050.1:11982-23119 GCA_020631655.1 Chloroflexota bacterium
AATCTAAAAAGACTTTTTGCCATCTTGGGCGAGTTTCAATCGTTGACATAGGTGTGTTTTATTAGTCTCCGGGCATAGGCAGAGGCTTATCTGCTAAATCAAAATTTTGTAGCTCTGATGAATTGTGATCAACTGACAGGTCCGGCTCGTCTTCCCGATTGACAACCAATCCATCTGCCAGAGTAATTGTGCGATGGGTGAAGCGGGTAAGACCGGGATCATGCGTGACGATCAGAATCGTCTTGCCATCGGCCGATAGCTTGTTAAATAAGTTGATGATGGTATTGGCCGATTTTGTGTCCAGATTTCCGGTTGGCTCGTCAGCCACAATGATCGATGGATCTGTCGCCATCGAGCGGGCAATCGCTGCGCTTTGTTGTTGTCCTGTTGATAAGAAATCAGGGAACTTGTGAGCTTCTTCTTCAAGGCCGACCATTTGTAAAAGCTCCATGGCCCTGTCGTAACGCTCGGCCGGATCAAACATGTTTGTGTAATCCATGGGGAGCATCGTGTTTTCAACCATCGTTAGCGTCGGCAACAGCTGGAAGAACTGGAATACGATTCCCATGTTTTTGCCCCGCCATTGGGCTCGCTCACTTTCGGTCAAATCATAAATGTTGTTGCCACCAATCGTGACAGTGCCAGAGGTAGGGTGGTCGATGCCAGTCAGCATGTTGAGCAATGTTGATTTGCCACTGCCCGATTTCCCAACAATGGCAACAAAATCCCCATAGTTAAAGTCTAGATTGATCCCTTTTAGTGCGGTGAATTCACCGGCCGGACCAACGTAGGTTTTAATCACATCATCTAATCTGATGGCTAGTTCCGGCTTCCGCTTTTTATTCTCAGAAATGATCGGATCGAGTTTAACTCCCTTCAGATTTTCCGCTTCATCATCATCAGAGTTGGAAATCGCCTGCAAATCGGCCGCTTTAATTTTGCCGTTTTCGTCAAGTTCTGGGGTAGTAACCACACCATCAACGATTTGGAGCACACGATCAAACCGATCTGCCAAATTCATATCATGGGTCACCATGACAACCGTTTTGCCCCGGGCAACAAGTTTTTCAAAAATTTTAAATATTCGGTCAGACGTTTTTGTGTCAAGGCTTCCTGTCGGCTCGTCTGCCACAATCACTTGCGGATCGTTGACGAGGGCCCGAGCAATGGCAACTCGCTGTTTTTGTCCACCAGATATATGGGCAGGAATTTTGTGAGAGTGCTCACCGATTTCAACCTCATCCAAAAGTTCTTGAGCCAGCTTGCGGCTTTTCCAACGCTGAAAGAAGCCTGCAAAGTCCTGAGGCAAAATGACGTTGTCAACCAAGTTCAGCATCGGCAAAAGCTCGAACGACTGATAAACGATCCCGACATTTTTGCCACGCCAAGTTGCCAACTGATTCTGGTCTAGTGCATGGATTGGTTGCGAGCTACCGTCGGCCGGATCGGTATAAATCACCTCACCCGATGTGATTGTGCTCACACCAGAGATCATGTTTAAGAGGGTTGACTTCCCGGCTCCAGACTTCCCGATGATGCCTAAAAATTCACCAGGATATATATCGATGTTTACCTTGTCGAGAGCGGTAAAATCTCCCGCACCGGTTGTGAAGACTTTTGAAACATCGGCAAGTTGGAATAGAGGCTTAGATTGGGTCATAAATCAAAAATCAAGAAAAGCCGTAAAATTTGGAACTTCTAAAATTATAATATGCTTGGTCGTAAAGGTTTCCCCACCATTCGTACTGAATTGGGGTGAATTCGTACTGAAATAGGAACATTGGCTAGCAAAAAGCATGTGTAAATTGGTCAGATTCTTGGGAAGGTAAAGGGGTGGGCATCATCTATTATTTGCGTGGTTAGACAATGTGTCTAATATTGTATGCGTCATCTAATATTTATCAATAGGCAACCTGTGGTGTCTGTCTAACATTGTACAGGTGTCTAAAATCGTGCCGTGGAAAAAAAACTTAGCCGACAATCGATCAGATCTCGCAAAATGCTACAACAGGCGATGATTTCGCTCATTCAAGAGCGAGATTTCAGCAGTCTGCGTGTGCAAGATATTACTGATCGAGCTGATCTGGGAAGAGCCACTTTTTACCTGCACTATTCTGATAAAGAAGATTTGCTTTCCGCCATTGTTGACCAAAGCTACCAAGAGATCGCGGTACGTTTGGGCAATGCCCGTGGGGCCGAAAATCTGATCGGCCTGCGCTGGGGGCTTGAGTATGCGGCAGAAAATCCTGAGCTTTTTAGTGTAATGCTGGGTCATCAGCGAACTGTTAACAAAATCAGATCCTTAATCATCGGCCGGATTTTGCAAGAGCTGGGGCCAGAGCTAAAAGACCCTGACCAAGCAAGAGCCGTGGCCCACATTTTGGCCGGGTCAATAATCGGTGTGTTTAATTGGTGGCTACATCATGAAGGTGAGCTATCCTTAGACGAACTACTCGGTATTTTTAGCAAAATTATTCCAGAGGGTGTCCTTCAATCCATTAACCAGTGAGACGCTTGTGACCAAACCAATTCGATTAGAACTTCCAACCCCATTTGCCATCGGCAGTGTAAATGCATGGCTATTTACGGATCCAGAACCGATCTTAGTTGATTGTGGGCAAAAAACGCCAGATTGTATCGCTGCACTTGAGGCAGGCTTAGCGGCCGAGGGACTGACCACGGCCGATCTTAAAAAAGTGGTGATTACCCACGGCCACGTTGACCACGCCGGTTTAGGCGGTTACCTAGCAGAAAATAGCGATGCTGAGTTTTGGGTTTCTGACCACAATTGGGATTGGGTTGCTGACCTTGACCAAAAGTGGGGAGAGCGGATGGACTTTATGGTCACTGTAGTTGAAAAAGCTGGGGTTGATCCGAAGTTGATCGAAAAGATGGTGAGCGGGATGCGAGGGATTGCGTCAATCTGGGAGTCTGTCCCTGTGGATCGGATGGTGCGGTTTAACACAAACACAAAATTGGCAATGGGTGGGGCCCGCTGGGATGTGATTCATGCGCCCGGTCACTCGGAGTCGCAGACCTGCTTTTACGAGCCGATTAGCCAGCAACTGATCTCGGCCGACATGTTGCTCCACATCGCCCCAGTGCCGGTGATCGAGCGGCAGAAAGAGTTAAACGCGGCCGGTGAAGTGGAGCGAATTTTAGGACTGCCTCGGTTTATGCAGTCGCTAGAAATGTTCTATGAGTTAGACGTTTCGGCCGTTTATCCCGGCCACGGACCCGAGTTCAAAGATCCGCATCGGGTTGTCATTGACCGCCAGAGAGATCGGATCGGCAAGCGGAAAGAGCAGTGTTACGGCTTAGTGGCAGACGGACATAGAACCATTAAAGGAATTACCGATGTGATGTACAGTCATTTCCCTGAGGGTAGCAAAATTACTGGACTGGCAATGGTTGTTGGTTACACAGATTTGCTGATGCAGGACAATCGGATTTCTCGGACACTGAAAGATGGCGTTTGGCAATTTGAGGTGATTTAAGAGAGCTTGTAGTCACTGTGAATAGAACGGCCCAACTGCGTTGGGCTATATGCCAACTTTGTTGGCACTTCCTTCCCCCTCGGGGGAGGCTAGGTGGGGGGATCGCGTTACATGAGTTAACCATTTTAAAGTTTCGGACGCCTATTCTGCGGAAATCTGTGCAAACTTTGTATTGCCACACCCCCAATCGGTACAATTCAGCATACCTGATTACCCCTAAACAAATTAACAGGTAAAAAGGAAAGAGAAATGGCTGAAACATTTAACACCAACGTCCGGTCAGAAACCGTACTGATTTCACCCCAAAACCTAAGAGAACAACTCCCCACATCACCAGAGGCTGATCGGTTTGTATATGAATCGCGGCAGGTGATCCAAAATATTTTAGATGGGAAAGACCATCGACTTCTAGTCATCGTTGGTCCTTGTTCGATTCATGATATCGAGCTGGCTAAAGAGTATGCAAAACGGCTAAAAGTTTTGCACGATCAACTGTCAGAGTCCCTGTACATTGTGATGCGGGTCTACTTTGAAAAGCCAAGAACCAGCATCGGTTGGAAAGGGCTGATTAATGACCCTGATTTGGATGACTCGTGCAATATCGAAAAAGGATTGGCGAAAGCGCGGGAGCTAGCGGTTTGGTTAGCCGAATACGGATTACCGGCCGGGACCGAGGCACTCGACCCAATTTCGCCACAATATCTTTCAGATTTGTTTGCCTGGGCGGCGATTGGTGCACGGACTACCGAATCTCAAACCCATCGCGAGATGGCATCTGGATTATCAATGCCGGTAGGGTTTAAAAACGGAACCGGTGGTGGCCTTAAAATGGCCGTAAATGCGATTCAATCTGCGCAGGCATCCCACAAATTTTTGGGGATGAATACGGACGGGCAAGTTACCATCATCGAGACGGCCGGGAATCGGTTTGGTCACGTAATTTTGCGCGGTGGCAAACAGCCAAATTACGACTCCGTTAACGTGCGTTTGTGTGAAGATGCGTTGACCGATGGTGGCATTGAGCCCAATATCGTTGTTGACTGTAGCCACGCCAACTCATACAAAAAGTTTGAGCTACAGCCTTTGGTGGCTGACAATATCGCTCAGCAAATCATGAACGGGAACAAATCAATCATGGGGATCATGCTTGAAAGCCACATTAACGAAGGCAAGCAATCATTCCCCGCCCCTGACAAAATTGATCAGATCAAGTATGGGGTTTCGCTCACCGATGGCTGTATAAGCTGGGAAGCAACAGATATTTTGTTGCGCAACCTGAGCGATAAACTCGCGGCTCCACTAAAAGAGCGGGCAAAAGCCTAAGGCTCTGCATGAATAGGATCGGTTTTCTCAACGGCTTAGGTGCGTTTGTTTTATGGGGTTTTCTTCCGATTTATTGGAAGTTAATCGCAGATGTCCCGGCCGTTGAGACACTGGCGCACCGAATTGTCTGGTCCCTGGTTTTTCTGTTTGTGGTGCTGGCCGTAACCCGTAACTGGGATTGGGTAAGCGAAACCCTGCGCGATCGACGCAAAATGACCTACACCCTTATTGCGTCTGTTTTGCTCAGCTTTAATTGGGGGCTATTTATTTGGTCGATAAACATCGGCGAGATTTTGTCAGCCAGCTTGGGCTATTACATCAACCCACTTTTGAGCGTATTGATAGGCGTCCTCTTCTTCCGTGAGAAACTACGGCCGGGACAGTGGCTGGCCATCGCAGTGGCCGCTTGCGGCGTCATATGGCTAACGTGGTCTTTTGGACAACTGCCTTGGATTGGACTATTGCTGGCGCTCAGTTTTGGTTTGTACGGGGCGCTAAAAAAGATGGCCGTTTTGGGTTCAATTGAAGGGCTCACGGTAGAGACGGCCGGTGTATTTTTACCAGCTTTGGCCTACCTGCTTTATCTTGCTTGGCAAGGGACCGGCAGTTTTGGTACAGCGGGTCCATTTACAACCGTAACCTTGATTGGTACAGGGATGGCAACGGCCATCCCCCTGTTGTTTTTTGCTAGTGCGGCCCAAAGCATTCCGCTCAGCATGGTCGGCATGATGCAGTACATCGCCCCAACACTTCAGCTGTTTTTGGGCGTTTTTGTTTACAACGAACCGTTCCCAACCGAAAGACTGGTTGGGTTTGCGTTTATCTGGATTGCACTGATCGTCTTTTCGGCCGAGGGGTTGTGGCATAATCGCCAGTCCATACCTGCAACCGCATCTGACATTTAAAAATGACCAAGCCCGATTCACTTTTAGATGCGATCTTAGAAAATAGTTGGCTCATCGGGCTAACCGTTTTGGGGGCCATTTTTAGGTTTGCGGAGCTAGGAAGCGTGCGATTAAGCCACGATCTGGCATGGCAGGCGTGGGATGCGGCCCGCATCATCAACGGAGTCTATCCGCTCATCGGACAACCTTCATCTGTTTTTTTGGACAATCCACCGCTGATGGGTTACCTGCAAGCGATTCCGCTCTTTTTCTGGCGTTCCCCTTGGTCGATTTTTATTTTCGTCACGCTTTTGAACTCGCTGGCCGTCCCTTTTTTATTTTCGGCCGTAGATCAAACTCTCGGCCGTCGAGTCGCAATTTTGTCAACGGTTCTATTTGCCTTTAACCCATGGATCGTTCATTTCAGCCGAATGACATGGACACAAGGGTTGTTACCTTTTTTCTTGGCGATAATTTTCTGGTGCTGGGTTCCCATCCTGCTAAAAACTGAAAACAAAGAAGAAAAAAGCAGAAGTTTTGACATCCGTTTTTTAGTTGGCTGGATTGCGTTAGCCGCTATGTTACAGACTTACATTTTGGCCTTTATCGCCTTGGCGCCGATGGGGCTTATTTTGCTGGTTTATTGGCGCAATGTTCCCAAGCGAGAACTTTGGATGGGGATGGCATTTCTGGCATTGACTTTGCTGTTTTACACGTGGTCTGTGAATCAGAATTTAGACCAAAACAGCAGTAAGTTTTTTGATTTCGTAACTGAATTAGGCGGGGCAAGCGAGACTGATCCAGAGGAAGTTGACAGCGATCAGGTCCTAAATCTGACAGACGATGCATTGGTGCATGCGATGCGGCTGATCACCGGCCGAGATTTTGTGGGTCAAGACGTAAACGGGCCTATTTCCCTTGACCCGATTCCAGTTCCCATTGTGTCACAACTGGCCAGATGGCTGTTTTCGGCCGCTTTTTTGGCCGGATTAGTTGTTTTATTTACTAAGCCCATCACCGCAAGATGGCTATTGCTCATCTGGTTTTTTGTCCCGATTGTGCTCATGATGCTGTTGCCGTCGAGCGTTTTTGTCCATCCGCATTATCTGCTGTTCACACTGCCAGTTGGGGGCATCATTACCGCCTTAGGGCTGGATTGGGCCATGCAACAGCACAGATCAATTGTGTGGATTGGTGGGCTGTTGCTATTGGCGATTGGTGCGCAATTTAAAGCTAGCTTGTGGCAAAGTGGGCAAGCTGTATCCGAGCAACCTTATGCCCTTGGTTTGAACGGGGTGCCCTTGCGGTTGGCGGCACAAGCGGGGAGTAACCTCACCGACCTGTCACCAAGCCAGGTGCCACTGCGGGTTGTATCGGCCGCAAATGACCAGATCGTGACCGCAATGAGCGGCCGGTGGGTCGATGTGGTAGAAGGCGCAAACCAGCCGGGGCTGATGCTGGCACAAACCGGACTAGACACACCAATTTTGAGCCTGCCAGATGAGGATGGGGAAGTCTTTTGGTCGATGGGACCAACTGAAAGCGTGATGCGGGTGATTGAAAATCGAGTTGAAATTGAGTCTGATGCTGGGATTTCACTCATTGGGTATTCGCATAGCCAAAATGATGAGCAACTCACCTTATCTACTTTTTGGCGTATAGACGTCTTGCACGATGCCCGTAACGAATGGTTTGTTTCTCCATTTGTACATGGTATTGATGGCAACGGCCAAACCATCATCAATCAAGCCCCGCATCCCGTATGGGGCTACCAATGGCGGGTAGGGGACGTTTACATTAGCACGGTTGAGATTGAAATGACTGCCGATTTTGAGAAGTTGGGATTTGGCCTATTTGACCCAATCTCTCAGCAGACTTTTTTGCTAAAGGCTGAAGATGGGAGTATTCCCAGATACGAGGTTGACTTCCCATAGTCGGTCTGCCTTTTTGATAATTTGTCTGTTTATCTAGTAGCCCCACCAAACAATCCTCCTATTTTCACAAAACCAGCCTCAATCTTCTATATACTTAGGCCCGATGAATATTATTCGTTATTACACCGGCCAGCGACAAAACTACCCCTACATTTTTGGGGTCGCCATCTGGCTGGCTTGGCTTGTCAGCATCTCGTTTGGTTCAGGGAATTTTGATCTGGGTGGGCAGGTGATCGGTACCGATTATCTGATGTTCTATACGGCCGGTTCAACCCTCTCGGCCGGTGATCAGAGCCTGCTCTACGATTTTGAAAACCAATTTCAACGTCAGGTCGAAATAATCGGACCCGATCATCAAGACTTTTTCGCCTACATCAACTTGCCATTTTTAGCGTGGCTTTACGTTCCGCTCAGCAATTTGCCATATTTATGGAGCTTTGCAGTTTGGTCAGTTATCGGATTGGCCTTGCTCTGGGGATCGTTAAAACTTTTAGACCGGCCGCAAGCCTTTTTGCTATCCCTCACATTTTTCCCAGTAATTGCTAATTTTACCTTTGGGCAGAACGCCTTTGTTAGCTTGTTTTTGCTGTCAGTCGTTTATGCATGTTGGGTGCGAGATCGCAAACTAGCGGCCGGGATGATCTTGGCCTTCCTGCTGTATAAACCGCAGTTGGTGATGGGGATTGGCTTTTTGTGGGTGCTCAATTTTCGCAAAGATTTGCAAGCTTTAGTCGGATTTGTGCTGGGATGCGGCCTTGTATCAGCCATCCTATTTTTAACCATGCCTGATGCAACAGCCGCCTACGGCGTTTTTGCCCGAGACGTGTTGCCGACTTTGTCAGAGTGGGGTGAATTCCCAATTGTCCACATGCATCAAATACGTGGTTTTTGGCAATTGCTGTTGCCATCTGTGCTCAGCGAGCCGTTATGGATCATCGGCAATTTAATCGGCCTCTTTTTCTTTTGGCAATTGTGGTCACGGGGTTATGCAGATGGGGACAAGAAGTTTTGGTTTGCGGCCGCCATCCTGCTGACTTTGTGGACCACGCCTCACGCTATTTTGTACGATATGTCCTTGTTGCTGATACCGGCCGTGCTACTGTGGCAAGCCCGCCCCGATTGGCACAATCAGCTTTTAGCGGTTTTTATGTGGGGATGGCTCGCCTACATGTTTTCGACCCCACTTACCGGCGCGCAGCTCGCCATCGCCCCAATTGCGGTTCAAATCAGCGTCATCTTTTTCATATGGGCCGTCTACACCGTTTATCAATTAGCGAATACCGACAATTAAACATTTTTTGATCATCAAAACGGGAGTTGTAAGTCAAACTCGAAGGGGCTATGTCATCCCAAAAGGGATGGCTCGCCCTAATGAAATTTATGCAAATTGGGGCGAGCCACACGCCTGCGGCGGTGACGTAGCCCCTACAAGATGTTGCTAGCCTTTTACCTTTTTGGCTTCTTGCAGTAGTGATCGAGCATTTACTTTGCCCAAGTCATCTTTGACTCCCAACATTTCCGCTAGCTCCTCAATCCGCTCGTTGTGTTCCAAGCGTGTCACGGCCGTCGTTGTCCGGCCGTTTTCCTCCGCTTTGCGCACCTTGAAATGCACATCTCCAAATCCAGCCATTTGCGGTAAATGGGTTACGCAAATCACCTGATGCCCAGATTTGCCAGACAGTGACCACAGTTTTTCACCGACAACGGCACCGATTCGGCCGCCAATCCCTTGATCGATCTCATCGAAAATAAGCGTTGGGGTTGAATCAACCTTTGCTAGGGCCGTTTTTAAGGCCAGCATGATGCGAGCAGTTTCTCCACCGCTGGCTACTTTAACCATCGGCTTAAGCGGCTCACCCGGGTTAGACGAAATCAGGAATTCAACTTTATCAAATCCGTTTCGGTCAAAAGCCAGACGCTGATCGTCCACATAAATTCCGGCCGGATCTTCTTCTTGGCTAAAATCGACCTTAAACTGGGCCGTCATCTTCAAATCCCCGAGTTCAGATTCAACGACACCGGCCAGCTTTTCACCCGCTTTTTTGCGTTTGGCAGAGAGCTGTTTCGCTTGTCGCCCGATCCGACGCAGACCCTGTTCAATTAAACCGTCCAGTTCTTCGAGCCGTTTATCACTGTTCTCAAGTTTGGTAAGTTCAACGGCCGCTGATTCCCCATTTTTGATGACATCTGCAATTGTAGGGCCGTATTTCCGTTTTAATTGGTTGATTAAATCAAGACGCTCCTCTACCGTCGTTAGACGTTTAGGATCGTGCTCAAGCCCTTCTTGATATTGGCGAATTGTTGCGCCGATATCATCAACCTCAGCCATTGCCGCTTCAAGCCGGTTGCTGAGCTCTTGCTGGCTATCATCTAGCTTGGCTAGGGCCAGCATTGCGGCCGTTGCTTGTCCCAGCATGTCACTCACGCTGATGATCTCTCCATCACTGCTTTCAATGCCGCTAAGCAAAGACTGAGCCTCGGCCGAGGATCGCATCAGGGATTCAACATTGGCAAGTTTGGTCCGCTCCTGCCGGAGGGTTTCATCCTCGTCAGCCTCCAACGCGGCCGTGGAAATTTCTTCTACCTGATGGGCCAACATCTCCTGCCGACGAGCAATAGCTTCTTGATTTTCTTTTAGATTTTTTTGTTCAGCCTCTAACTTGCGCAGATTGCGCACGTCTTTTGCCAGTGCCTGCTGAATTTCAGTCAAGCCCGCATAGCTGTCTAGTAAGGGCAGGTGGGATTTTGGTCTAAGTAGAGAAAGGTGCTCGCCCTGTCCGTGAATCCCGATCAAGACGTCCCCAACTTCACGCAAAACGGTTGTTTTGGTTGTCGATCCATTAATCCGGCAGACATTCCGGCCGCTGTCTCGCAGTTCCCGGCTGATCATAATCTCATCAGCCTGATCCTCATCATCTAGTTCATGCTCTTCAAAGATAATTTTGAGCGCATCTTTGGCTTCTGAGGTTAAGGAGAAAGTTGCTTCGACAAGAGCTTTTGACTGTCCTGCACGAATGTTCCCTGCATCGGCCCGGCCGCCCAAAATCAGACTAACCGCATCTAAAATGATCGACTTACCGGCTCCAGTTTCACCCGTTAATATGTTGAACCCCTTTCCGAATTGAATATCTAATTCAGAAATGATGGCAAAGTCTCGTATCGAAAGTTCTTGAAGCATTAATTCGGTAGTCGGTCTTAAAAAATTTATGTGTGGCTGATTCTAACCCTTTGATTCACTATTTCAGAGATCTCAAGACTTTTTTAGAGGCGTCATACCCGCGAAGGCGGGTATCCAGTGCTAAGTTTGGCGCTGGATTCCTGTCCGTGTCTTCACAGGGATGACGCGCAGGAATGACTGGCATCTAACAAGTATGATCTCAATCCAGTAAAACTGGGTTGGGCCAGCCACACGATTATACTGCTATTTAGCGTAATTGTACCCTCGCACCTGATGCGGCCGAAAACGCAACGATGGCTGAGATAAGCCAGCCGCCTCCAA
>JAHDGV010000474.1 GCA_020631655.1 Chloroflexota bacterium
GCGTTTAATTTCAGCCAGAATAGAAATTTGTGACATCGCTTAATTTGCCTTCAAACGAAGAAATTGTTTGAAAAGTCATAATGTTACCCCCACCTAACCTCCCCCGAGGGGGGAGGAACATGTCCCCCTCCCCCCGGGAGGGGCTAGGGGAGGGTTGAGGTACATGATTTGAATAGATTTTTTATACTCACTTACGACCCATCATCATCAGGTGCAGGTGCTTCAAATTGATCTTGCCACTTGTCAGCAAGTGACTGATCAAAAAGCTCTTCAAGCATTAAAAGCCCAATCGCCTGAAACGGATCAGAGACTGATTCAAAAAGTTCAAATGCCCCATCTCCTAATGACAATATTTTGTTAAGCCGCTCGGCGCCTCCCACAATTTCAAGCCCATTCCCAAACTTGGCATATGAATCGACAATGTTGGCGCGGAGCTGATGAAAATCATCTTCGTTAAATTGGGCCTGAGCCTGCTCAATCTGCTCGATCAGGTCGGCCACTCCCCACACCACAAAATCAAAGCGATTGAAGCGTGTGTCTATCGACATTTTGCGCGTCATCAAAAATGATGAGTTGTGGATGGCGGTAACGGCCGGGAGCAGAATGCTAAAGGTTCCTTTTAGTCTGTTAACTGAGTGTGATTTGAAAATAAGCCTGTGGTTGGTGAGATGGATTTTGCCCCCTATCGCCTCTTTGCCTTTCATGCCGACCGCCCACATATATTTGTCAAAGGCGAATTTGCTTAACCCAAAGTCTGACAGTGCGATTACCGCATTGCTATTTTTGCTCAGGATTAGCTTTTCATCGGGAAACAGATCTTCGGGAGTTATATTCATATCATTTTTCCGATTGGATCGGTTTTAAAACAGGCGGGACCGCTTATCGCTTTATTTAAACCACACATCCTGATTTTATAGCAAACCGGCCTAGCCATCATGTAGCATATCAGTGCAAGTTGCGTCTCTACGATGACTTGCACGTTCCTTCGTTGATCTCTTGGAATGCTAGGTTTCATTGAAAGCATATTTCAAAGGAGAAAACAAAGATGTTAAAAGGCTATAAAAAAGGGCTTACGATCCTCTTCGTCGGGATTATTCTCGCGAGTGGTTTGCTGTTAAGCGGTACGTTCGAAATTGAAGCAGAAGCTCTAGCACAGTCCCAATGGGCATTTGAAGAGACATTTGACGGAGACCCCACATCCCCATCACAAGTTCTCTTGCCCCGAAGCTTTAACTACGCAGTGACTCATCGTAGTCATCCGCAAGAGCATTTCACCAAGGTGTTTGGCCCATTCCCGGCCGATCATGCTGATAACTGCGCCGGACCAAATCCAGAGGTTGTGCCACTGCCCCAGCACGATGTAATCTCAGATCCTGCCAGTAACAACGCCAATCCTGATCCCAGTTTTTTCATCTGCAAAAATCACATGATGAGTTCGATGGGACAAGTTGCCCCATACTCGGTCACCGCATTCTGGCCGCGCCAAGAGTTTGATTTTAGCGATGGCGGATTGGTTGAATTTGAGGTCAACATCAATCGGGGCCACTCGGTAAAACACTGGTTCGAGGTGATGATTGTTCCCCGTGATCAAGTTCGACTAGGCTCTGGCCCACTCGATTCACCCATCGACGAGCGATATCCGGCCGAGCGCATTGTATTTGAGTTCCGCCGTGCCGTACGTGGCATTAAAGTTGGGACCGGCGAGCTCGACCCCGATGGTTGGCTAGTGAACGAACAGGATTTTGGCGACTATGATTTCAATTATTGGTATGCTAAATATCCAGATGATCCGGCCGTCAACGACCGCCGCATCCGCCGCACCATGCGCCTACAGCTTCAAGACAATCAAATCATTTGGGGAATCGAAAAAGAGGACGGCACCTTTGACAATTATGCAGTAGACGTGCCGGACGGCTTGCCTTTTGACCGCGGGATTGTGATGTTCAAGACCCATGCGTACAACCCAGAGGGGCAAGGCAACATGGATCAGTTCACCTTCCATTGGGACAACATTCGTTTTGACGGGCCGGTTGTCGGCCGTCACGATGCGTTTGATGCAGACGATGTGGTTTATCTGCAACGGAACGGCAGTCGTGAGATTGGTGAAACCCAAACGGTGAACATTAATCTGCCCCGCGTGGGTGCCAACCCGGTTTTGGTGGGTCAAGTCCATCAGCCGATGAAAGGGCAGGTGTTACTCAGCATCAACGGCCAGCCTAACATCGAAATTGAACCCCATGAATATGCGGAGCCAAATTGCGTCAGCGAGAATTGGCAAACATTCTACGTCGAGCTTGACCCTGCGTTGCTACAGGCCGGTGACAACACGCTCCAATGGACCATTGGGCCGCGCCACCCCTGCGCTACAGACGGGGCTTGGGACGGTTTTTCGATCAAATCGCTTCATATTCAGATGGATAGCTCGGGGGCTGAGCAACCTGAAACACCCACAGAAAACTTGGATTTGTTTAGCTTTTTACCGTGGATCGGTGACTGATCCCACTGATGAGTGGCTAGCTCATGTTACGCGCTTTCTTGGCAAAGACCTCGGAGGTTTTCTTCCTAAAGGTCACTATTTTCTCGAGAAGGGAAACCTCCGAGGTCTTCTAGCGCGTAAGGTGAGATTCTAAAACCGCTCATCATCAGATATCTACCGCTGATCCGATTTCGATAGCAAAACGGCCGGATAAACCGGTAGCATATCGGTGCAAGTTGCGTCCCTGTAGCTTGCACGTTCCTTCTTCGTTCTTTCGAGATTTCAGTTTTTATTGACAGAACATTTCAAAGGAGAAAACAGAATGTTCAAAAATAGTCGTATCCGTGGTCGAGCAGGCTGGTATTTTTTTCTAGCATTAACCTTATTGATTGGATTGCTCAGAGCATTTGTCCAGACCGGAGATGCTAGTGAGATTCCGAGTCCTGAAAAGGATGAATCGACAATTGAGGTTTCTCAGGTTCAGCAAAGCGGTTGGGCGTTTGAAGAAACATTTGACGGAGCCCCAAACGGCCCATCCCAAGATTTACTGCCGCGTAGCATGAACTACGTCATCACCCACCGAAGCCATCCACAAGAACATTTTACCAAGCAGTTCGGCCCGTATCCGGCCGACCACGCTGATGACTGTACCGGCCCCAACCCTGAGATTGTGCCGTTGCCCCAGCACGAAATTATTTCGAGCCATGAAAGCAGTAACTCGAATCCAGACAAAAGTTTTTTCATCTGCCATGGTCATTTAATGACGGCGATTGGTGAAGTTAGCCCGTACTCGCTGAGCGCTTTTTGGCCACGCCAAGAGTTTGATTTTAGCGATGGTGGCGTAGTTGAGTTTGATGTAAATATCAATCGTGGCTTTACGTTCCGTCACTGGTTTGAGGTGATGATTGTGCCACGCGACCAGATTCGCTTGGGCGCTGGGCCGGAAGACTCACCCATCGATGAAGCGTACCCGTCAGACCGCATCGTGTTTGAATATCGCCGGGCAACCCGCGGGATTAAAGTGGGTACCGGTGGGATCGATCCGCAAGGGTGGATTGTGAACGAGCGGGATATGGGACAGTACGATTGGAACTACTGGTACGCCCTTTATCCAAATGACCCGGCCGTGAACGACCGCCGCATCCGCCGCACCATGCGTTTGGAGATTCAGGATGAACAAATCAAATGGGGTATCGAAAAAGAAGATGGCACATTTGACTATTACACCGTAGACGTCCCCGGCGGTTTGCCGTTTGATCGTGGATTGGTGATGTTCAAGACCCATAACTACACCCCGTCCAAAGATCAAAACTTTGACAC
>JAHDGV010000475.1 GCA_020631655.1 Chloroflexota bacterium
GATATATCAATTATTGGAATTTCGGTCATAATAATGATAGTGGATTCAAAAGCTATGAATGGCCTTTGCTCTGCTGTTTTCCAACACAATTATCTTCTGCATAAGAGCAAAATACGCAACAATCACCTTCTAATGGTTTGATATTGACGCTACACCTAGCGCACTGGTGAAGGATCTGTCAGGAATCCGCAGGTATTTTGAGCTGCTCAGCAAACCCACATTCAGGACAAGTTAATTTTGTCTCCGTTACAATTTTGCTTCCCATAACACACTTAAACTAAATTATTTGGCCGAACACAATTTCCCGGCCGTCAGGAGCAATAGCAACTATTTCTTTGCACCCATAGGGTTTTTCTACAATATCGCCTTTCAAAGGAACTCCATTGGCCACAAACTCTGAGAAAGTTGTCTCAATATCGGTTACCCAAAAGTACACGGCCCATCCTTTTACACGATTAAAATTAAAGAAACCAAAGGCACAATTCAACATGATCGTTTGCCCATCTCTGTCAAGCGTAGCGAAGCTTGGCCCATTACCAGCAACTGATCCTATCGTGAAACCAAGCTTGTGAACAAAGAAATCGATCATCGGTTGCATCGTTCTTGTGGAAACCTGTAAGACCGCCGCTGAGCGGAGTAATTCATTTAGTGCGTCCATTTCGCTATCCTCTAAATAGTGGCCAAGGCTTGATTAAAATCTGCAATCAAATCTTGAGCGTCTTCCAACCCGGCCGACACCCGAATCATCCCTTGGGCAATGTTCATTTTGTTCAGCTGTTCTTCAGGTATATCTAAAAACGCCATTGTGGCTGGCACCTGTGTGGTAGTGCGCACCCCGCCCAAACTGGCGGCAAATGTTGCCAACTCTAACTTGTCGAGCACTTGCACGGCCGAGGGGCCGTCTTTCACCTCAAACGTCAGCATCCCACCAAACTTGGGCATTTGCTCCAGCGCCACATCGTGCTGGGGGTGGGATGGCAGGCCAGGATACCACACCCGATTTACTTTGGGGTGGCTCTCAAAATGACGGGCCAGCGCCATCGCGTTTTGGCAAGCTCGCTCAACCCGCACGTGGAGCGTCTGGATGCCGCGAAGCAACAGCCACGCATTAAACGGTGAAATCGGTGATCCCCATTTAACCATCGTGTTCCAGCGAATTTGCTCTAAAAAGTCGGCCGGGAGCAGATTCGATTTCATGCAGATTGCACCCCCGATCGCATCGCTGTGGCCGCCAATAAATTTGGTGGCACTTTCTAAAACCAAGTCAACGCCCCAATCGAGCGGCCGCATCACATACGGGCTGGCAAAAGTGTTGTCACACACCACCACAATGTTTTTGCTGTGGGCTAGTTCTACTAGGGGAGGAATAGCTGAGACTTTCATCGATGGGTTGGCAATCGTCTCCATGTACAGCACTTTGGTATTGGGCCGGATTGCGGCCGCCACCGCGTCAACGTCGGCCGTGTCTACAAACGTAGTAGTAATTCCATAGTCTGTGAGTCGATGATCGAGCATTTCATGGGTCGAGCTGTAAGTGGTCCAATCACAAACAATATGGTCCCCCGCTTTGAGCAACCCAAACAGAGCCACAGAAATCGCCGCCATACCGGATGCGGTCGCCAAACAAGCGTCAGCATTGTGAATCTGCATCATCTGCTCTTCAAACTGATACTCTGATGGATTGCCGCATCGGCCGTAAATATTGACCGTTTTGCGCTCCCCATCTACCACCCGCTGATAAATTTCAGCATCATACTGAAAGCTGGATGCCATGTAGATCGGTGCATTTAATGATTGTGTGGCTTCTTCGGGTGGATAGTAAACGGCACGGCTGTCAAAGGCGAGCCGCTTTCTTTTCTCTTCGTTCATGTTTTCCTCTTCATGATCAGAATAATTTTCTCAAGCTCCAGCTCATCTGCTTTACGGCCGAAACAATATCGTTGGCCGGGATGGCCGCATATCCCATGATGAGACCCGGCCGGGGTAAAGGTGTGAGCGAAAAGTAGCTGAGTGGTGGCGCATAAATCCCGTCGGCCAATAAATGTTTTGACACAGAGTCGTCGTCCATTCCGGCCGGGAGCCATCCCACAAGGTGTAGACCAACATTGTTTGGTTCTAGCTCCAACATGCCGCCCAAAAACTTGTGGGCCATTTCGATGAGTACTTCTTGTCGCTCTGCATATAGCGTGCGCATTTTGCGAATGTGGCGCCCCAAGTGCCCTTCTTCTATAAAGTGGTACACGGTTACCTGCTCTAAAATGCGTGTCCCACGGTCCGAAAACGCCCGTGCCGCCCGATACGGTTCTACCAGAGATTTAGGCAGAATCATGTACCCCAAGCGCAACGCTGGGAAAAGCACTTTGCTGAACGTTCCCATATAGATCACCCGGCCGGCTTTGTCCAACCCCTGCAACGCTTCAATCGGATACCCCGAATAGCGATATTCGCTGTCATAGTCATCTTCGATGATCCAAGCTTCGTTCCGTTCCGCCCAATCCAACAGCTCTAACCGGCGGGTTAGGCTCATGGTGGCCCCCAGTGGGTATTGGTGGGATGGGGAGATGCAGGCCATGCGGCCGTTCGGAGACTGCTGGAACCCTTCTTCAAAAATAAGCCCCTGATCATCTATGTTTACCGGGATGATGTTGGCCTCTACTTGGGTCAGGGCGATTTTGACTCCGTTGTAGCTCGGGTTCTCTACCCAAACTTCGTCTCCTTTATTCAGGAGCAGGGTGAAAATTGTCGAAAGCGCGTGCTGGGTTCCGTTGGTGATCACAACTTGGTCAGCCGTGCAGTTCACCCCTCGGGTCGATTGCAAATAAGAGGCTAATGATTTCCGTAGCGGCCGATACCCCAAAGCGTTAGGATAGCTTAGCTCCTCGCTCTGTATGCTCCGCCAGCTGGTAAGCAGACATTTTTCCCACACCCCAGACGGAAACGACTCAACACTGGGCTGAGAGGAAGAAAACGGGCGACTGCCAGAACGATCCCAGTATGGGTAAGGCAGTTCCACGATGGTTTCCCCCATCTTTGAAAGTTTGGGGGGCTTTTCCGGCCTATTTTCAGATAGATTCGCCTGAGCGGCCGCAGTTTTTGCACCATCTATGGTTAGCACCTGCTCCGGCAAGGTATGGGTAACACGGGTATATCCCCCACCGTACGACTCCAGATACCCCTCGTCAATTAACTGTTTGTAGGCATTTAAAACCGTATTGCGCGAAATGTCTAGTTCTTTGGCTAAAGTTCGAGTAGCGGGCAATTGGGTGTTGGGCGATAATTTCCCCGTCAAAATCTGTTCACGCAGGTATTCGTACAACTGTCGATACAAGGGTAGATCTTGTTCTCGATTGAGCTGAATACCTCCCATGCGCAAAAAAGAATTTCGATTTGACATACTCATCCTGAAAGATTGGTACTAATAATTAGGCAAAAATTGGCACTTGCCAGAATACCAATTTAAAATACCATTATCAGGCAGTTTGATCAACTCAATAACTAACCGTTGTGGCTATGCAGATGCAGTCACAAGTCGTTGATATGTCAGTTTCCAGTCACTTTCAATTTGAACACACATGCTCTTTTTCCAGTCTTTGTACCTGGGTCATGTCTGTTTGTGACATCACATAATTGTTTTTTGAATCCTCCCTTGCGTTTTTCGCTCGTGGAGGATTTTTTATTTTCCCCCTACTTTCTCAATAATCGTTATGCGTTGATGGGAAATAGGTTCTTAGACAAATAGGAGAAGAAGAATGTCGAAAAAGTATTTCGGGCTATTGCTCATGCTTTTAG
>JAHDGV010000476.1:0-1649 GCA_020631655.1 Chloroflexota bacterium
CTCGAAAATCACGATCCGCTCCAACCACACTCACACGACAACAACCCAGAACCGCCTTACATCGACCCAACTATCATTTTTGTGGCTCCGAGCGGCGCAAAAAAAGAAATCTCTTTGGCTGATTTAATGGCCGACTATGATCAAACAACCATCCCGGCCTACACCTACATGACGGATCATGGGATGCACGGCCCGTACAAGCTCGAAGGGGTTGGGCTGATGGATCTCATCAATCAAGAATTGGGCGTACAGGCTGAGTGGAATGAGGTAGAAGTAATTAGTGCGGATGAGTTTGGGAACAGGCTATACCGGAATGAGTTGGTCCCGGCCGATCATGATCCCGTTTTGATCTGCCATCGCTCAAACAACGAGCAGTTACGCCGGATTCAAGGGCTGGTCCGTTTGGTGGTACCGTCTGAAACAGACAATGCGCTACGGCAAGTAAAATGGGTGCGTGAGATCCGTGTGATCTAACCTGAATTTTTTTGATTAAATTAGCTAACCGTTTACGCCACTATTTAGGCGAGCTAAAATCCTGATATGGGCGATTTTGTGCTTCAAACCAAACTCCATCCGCCTGCCAAACAGGATACTTTAGTCGACCGGCCGCACCTCCTCACGCAACTCAACAACGGCCGAGCCAAGCTAACGCTCATCAGCGCTCCGGCCGGTTTTGGCAAAACGACCCTCATCACCCACTGGCTTAATCAGCAAACTGCCACCGCTATCGCTTGGCTTTCACTAGATGAGCAAGACAACACCCCCAGTCGGTTTTGGAGCTACGTACATGCCACGCTCCAACAACAGCCAGCGGCCGATCCACCAGACACCGCTGTCCCCCATCTACTCAACCAGCTTGCTGAACACCACACACCCATCATCCTCGTTCTGGACGATTACCACTTTATCACTGAGCCAGCCATCCATGAGACTCTCACCTTTCTCATCGACCATCTACCTGCCCAGCATCACATCGCCATCACTACCCGAGAAACGCCGCCGCTCCCACTCCACCGCTGGCGTGCGCGCCAACAGTTGCAGGAGCTAACCCCAACCGATCTACGCTTCACCCTTGCCGAAACAACCGCTTTTCTCCAGCAAACGATGGAACTCAGCCTGACCACGGCCGACATCGCCACGTTGGAAAAACGGACAGAAGGGTGGGCGGCCGGTTTACAAATGGCCGCGCTGTCTTTGCGGCATAACGCGATTACCGTCGATCAGATCACCGGAGGTGACCGATATATTGTCGATTATCTTCTGGCGGAAGTACTGGCCCAACAGCCGGTCGAGATCCGTGATTTTCTGCTCCACACGTCCATTCTGCGCCGCCTCACCGCCCCACTTTGCCAACGGCTTTACCCGCACCCAAACAGCCAAGCCACACTCAAATATCTAGCTAGCCACAATCTTTTTACCCTGCCCCTTGATAATCAGCGCCGCTGGTATCGCTACCACCACCTCTTTGCTGAACTCCTGCAAAACCAACTCCAGCAACAACACCCAAACCTCGTCGCGTCGCTCCATGAAGAAGCGGCGGCATGGTACTTGGAACAGGACACAGACAACGGCCGTCGTGAGGCGCTCCACCATCTGCTAATAGCCAAAGCCTATCCGGCCGCCTGTGACCTGCTCGACCAACACATCGA
>JAHDGV010000476.1:1749-3787 GCA_020631655.1 Chloroflexota bacterium
CTAGATCTTGGCAATCTAGACCAAGCTGAAACCTACTATCAAAAAATTATCACGGCGGCCGAGAATAACCCAGCCCTAAGCTATATGCCCCAAGTCGCTTTTGCGCTCGGTGCATATGCCACTGTTCTATACGGCCGCAATCAGCTAGAGCAAGCGTTTGACACCGTCCAAAAAGGGCTACAGCTCGCCACTCGCATCCCTAACGCTTCGCTTCAGTTCGATGCTCCTGTTTTGCTCAGTAAATTGTATGCGGCTCAAGGGGACTGGGAGCAGGCATATACCATCGTAGATGAGGTTATTACGGCCGCACGCGCTCATGAAACTGACATGCGTTTGGATCGCTTAGAACGGTATCGCACCCATCTGGATATCGATGCTGGCAATCTCTCTGCGGCCGAGCAGTGGGTTAGCAAACTACACCTGTCGGCAGACACACCGGTCAACTCCAATACCCGCTCGGATCTTTTGGCCGTCGCCCGCCTCCGTTTAGCTCAGGGATGTTTTGCTGAAGCGGCCGAGCTGCTAGATCGTATCGAAGCATCTTTGCCGACCAAGTACAAAGTGCTGACCCACTGGACCTGTAGCTTATTGCGCATTCGCCTCTATGCCGCGACCGGCCGATTAGATGAGGCTTTCACACTGCTCCAAACCGCAGTTGATGAAGCGGTTCCCCTTGGTAACATTCGCCTTTTTATAGAAGAAGGGAAACCTTTGGCCGATCTCCTCCGTCAACTTCCCACTTCCCCTAACATCCAAACCCTGCTCGCCGCCTTTCCTGTGCCACCAGCCTCAACCATCACCCTTACTGATCGGGAACGGCAAATCCTGCGCCTCCTGCAAACCAATCTCAACACCACAGAAATCGCCGATGAGCTGATCGTCTCCCCCAGCACCATCCGCACCCACGTCAAAAATCTCTACAAAAAACTGAACGCCCACGGCCGGGAAGAAGCCATCATCCAAGCACAGCAACAAGGTCTCCTCTAAGATTTATGGGGTGACGCGGGCCATCCATTAACAATTGGATATTGGCGATTTGTTATTGAAAATTAGCAACTCACCCGCCAATTTCCCCTACCATCTCCCCCATCTCCTCCCCTACTTACCGCATAAACTGAGTCCGACTCTTTTGAGTCAAAACAAAAACTGCTCGACCTTTGATTCAAGTTCGGGCAACGCTAACTCAGGAAAAAATTATGTGGAAACCATTCATCATCCGTACTGTACTCATTTTACTCGCCCTATCTGCAATCCCCGGGATTTTCTTTGGTCTGTTCTTTTGGCGCTTTATCCCCAGAATCCCTGAACCCGATTTTCCAACCCCTCAAAACCAAACAGAAGCGCGCCAACAAGATCTTGAATATTTATCAACCATGACTTCAATTGACCACAGCTTTTCCGAAGATGCTGAAAGGGAATTTCAAGCTCGCGTAGAAGCTCTGGGTGAAGATAATGCAGATTTGAGTGATGCTGAGTTTGCGTTAGCCATTGCGGCCGCCGTCGCCTTAGCAGATAACGGCCATACAAACGTCAGCATTGCATCTTTGGCCGACAAATTTAATAGCTTGCCCTTGCGCTTCTTTTGGTTTGAGGACGGCCTTTACATCGTCAGAGCGCATGCGGAATTTTCAGATCTAATCGGCGCACAAGTTGTCGCATACGATGGTGTTGATCCAGACGAGCTTGTCCCTCAATTAGTCAAATACTCTGGCGGCAAAGATGTGAGTTCACGCTTTTATACACCTTACTTTTTCGGTTCACCCGGCCTGATGCATGGAGCTGGTCTAGTCGATGAACCAGATCAAGTTTCATTCACCTTGCGCTTAATGAGTGGTGAAACCCAAGAAGTTACTATCCAGGTTGAAGAAAACCAAACCGAAACGATCCATGGGGTGAGGCACCCACTTGCTAAGACTTTTGAAGATGAGACAAACAGTGGAAATGATTGGGTCTTTCTTGATGGTGAATCGGTCACCCAAACGCACTACGGAATGAACCCGGAAGAAGATTTCTGGACAGATGAATTGCCCAACGGTGG
>JAHDGV010000477.1 GCA_020631655.1 Chloroflexota bacterium
ACCCACCAGATATAATCCACTTTTCACCTGTTTTAGAAACGAGGAATTCGATTATGTCACAAGAAAAAAGCGAACCGATTTTTGAATTGCGCCAGTACCAAATCTTTGAAGGTCAAATGGACCGTTGGGTGGAGTTTATGGATACCGTTTTGATCCCATTTCAGCGCTCAAAAGGGATGGTTGTAGTAGGCAGTTGGCACGTGCCTGAAACCAATCAATATGTTTGGATTCGCCGGTTTGATAGCGAACAAGATCGTAAACGGCTGTATAAGGCGGCTTATGAAAATGACTTTTGGCTAAATGAGGCAAAGGCTATCGTAGGCGAAATGGTGAATCGGGAAGCGGGGCTAGATATCAAAGATATGCATCCATCCCCGCTTTCGATCTTGCGTTAGTTTTTGATGCCGCTTAACAGCTCCGATTTTTGCGCGGCCGACATGCTGTTTTGTATCTCTTTGGATGTGTCTTTATCGAAATAGATCGGATTTACGTCCGACCTGTTAGAGTTAAATGCAGCATCGTAAATGTGGCCAGACCCAACGGATGGATCACTAAAAAACAGACCGGCGATTTTGGTGATAAACCACGGGGTGTTTCCGCCTGTGGTCATATTTGTTTTGTTTGGACCGGGATTTACAGAGATAAATTTAACCCCATTCCACGTATTGGCTAGATCATTCATCAAAAACATAACCGCTTGTTTTGAATGCATGTAGAGCATCATTGTTCTGGAGCTAGTTGAATCTAGCAACATATCGGTGTTTAGCTTCCGATTATGCATCCCATCAGTCACCGTTGTGATCACTCTTGCATCATCAGACTTTTCCAGCAGAGATTTTAGCTCTGTGGTGAGGATGTAAGGGGCGAGGGTGTTGATTTCGTAGTGCCACTCGTTTCCTAGCTTCGATGTGTTGCGTCCTTTCTCAGGCCCGCCTACCACGGCCGCATTGTTAAACAGCCGATCGATGCGGGGCCATTTGTCACGAATTTCGGCCGCAACCGCTTTGACCTGTGCTTGGTCGCTCAGGTCTGCGTAAAAGAAGTCGATCTCATCAACCAGCTCTTTTGGGAAGTCGGCAAACTCACCAACTGTCTGGTTCTTTCTACTTTCAGATCGAATAATCAGGCCGATTTTGTTGCCCGGCTGAATTAACTTTTTGGTCACACCGAGCCCTAGGCCGGTATGTCCGCCGGTGAGTAAGATGTATTGGTTTGTCATGGTAAAAGATTATTTTTGTTGAGGGTTGCAAGTTGCAGGTAGCGAGAAGTCCTCGTCACTTGCAACTTGCTTCCTGCAACCTTAGCTGAAGGCAGCGAGGGCCGTTTTCAACTCTGCTTGAACTTCTTGATTGGACAATTTTCCATTTTCCATATCAAAGTTGTCGTAAAAACTTGGCACTGATAGCGATGCTTGAACATCCATCGCGAAGTGGGGTGCAGCGCCGGTGGCGGCCGCCATCACGCTTTTACCGCCACGCCCGCCGGGAGAGGTGGAAAGGAGCACGGCCGGTTTGCCCTGATAAACCTTCGCATCAATGCGTGAGGTCCAGTCAAACAGGTTTTTATACGCGGCCGTGTAGTTTCCATTGTGTTCAGCAAAAGAGACCAAGAGGGCGTCTGCCTCACCAATCTTTTTATAAAATTGATGGGCCGCATCAGGAATGCCATCCGATTTTTCTTTATCAACGCTAAACAACGGCATTTCAAAATCGTTTAGATCGATCAGTTCGACTGAGCAATCGGGCACAATGTCATTTTTGAGTAAATCGGCCGCGTGGGTGACAAGGGCTTTGTTAATTGAGGTGCGGCTATTGCTGGCCGCGAAAGCTAATATGTTCATTTTGTTTTTGTCCTAGCAGGTTATCTTAGGGTTAATGACCAAATGATCGACGCGCCAGCGATTAAATGCATGACGTTTAGCCAAAGGGCAATACCGGTTGATGCGGCCGCGGCAAACGGGCTGGCAAATGATACCAACAAGAAAATAACGGCGATAATTTGGAAAATGCGGGTTCCATTACCGGTGTATCGACGCAGTAGCCAGAGTAGTATGGCCGCAAAAATGGCAGGCATAATTGATGCCCCAATGATTGGACCAACGGTCACAGGACCTACCACTCCTCCCACCTGCGTAGCTGTAAGAGGTGGGGCGATAAATGAAAGTATGGCGTTAATGACTGCTGCGATACCACCACCGATTAAACCGGCAATGATTGTTTGACCAATAGATTGTTGTTGTGATTCAGACATAATGTCCTCCTAAAGTAAAATAGTTAAAGCTGAGTAGCGTGGTTGTGATTCAGCTCAACAGATAGGTTGCTGTTAACGATGGGGGATACTTTTTCCCCAATCAGTTCGATAGACCGCATCAGCTTATCGTGAGCCATGCCTGCGTTATCCATCATAAAAGTAAATCTTGAAATACCGCCTAGCGCTTCACTGTGGCGCATAATTTTTTCTGCGACCTCTTCTGGGCCACCAACGAGCAGAGCACCAGTTGGTCCATTTTGGGCATCAAAGCGATCCCGAGTGACCGGTGGCCAGCCACGTTCTTTACCGATGCGGGTAAACATCTCCGCATAGCCGGGGAAGTAATCTTCAACCGCTTTCTCGCTGGTTTCAGCCACGTATCCGAGCGAGTGCAGGCCAACTTTAAGTTTTTCAGGGGGATGGCCCGCTTCCTCACCGGCCCGTCGATAGAGATCCACCAGCGGCCGGAATCGATGCGTTTCACCGCCGATGACGGCTACCATGAGGGGAAGCCCCAAATAACCGGCTCGAGCAAATGAATTGGGTGTTCCACCAACGCCTAGCCAGATCGGCAACTGCTCTTGATAAGGTCTGGGGTAGATGGCTTGATTGCTAAGTGTCGGCCGGAATTTACCCGACCAATTCACAATTTCGTTGTCACGAATCTTGAGCAACAGATCAAGCTTTTCCGCAAAGAGGGTGTCGTAATCCTGAAGCTGATACCCAAAAAGTGGGAACGAATCGGTGAACGATCCCCGGCCGACCACCATTTCTGCTCTCCCTTCGGAGATGAGATCGAGCGTGGCGAATTCTTGAAATACACGTACCGGATCGGCCGAGCTAAGCACGGTAACCGCACTGGTCAGCCGAATATCCTTTGTACGAGCGGCGGCCGCAGCCAAAATCACGGCCGGGGCCGAATCAAGAAACTCTTTGCGAAAGTGTTGACCGATACCAAACGTATCGAGGCCAACTTGATCTGCTAAAACCATTTTGTCTAGCAGTTGGCTCATCGCGTTCTTGCGATCTTCTGTCCCACTGGCATCCGCTTTGGATCCCGTTGAGGCGAAACTATCAATTCCAATTTCCATAATTAAAAAATGTTGGTCCTAAAAAGGTTTAGAGCTAAACTGTTGGGCTAAAAAAATGCTCCCTCTAGTTATTCAAGGGAGCGTTCTAATTTACGCATGAGGGATGAAAACTGCTGAACCTCTTTTTTACTGAGCGGGGCCAAAATCTGTTTAACATATTCATCATGAGCTGGCATGATTTTGCCAAAAAGATCCCACCCTTTTTTAGTCAGGTAAATTTGGTTGTCTCGGCCGATTTTTTCTCGGCGCATCAACCCTCGTTGTTCTAAATTTTTCAAGTGTTGGGCAACATTGCCCTTGGTGACATTTAATCGATTGGCACAACCTTGTTGATTGGTCCCTTCGTGAATGGCAACTTCTGCCAAAAGATCAAACTGACCTTGGCTCAGATTCCACTCTTTAAACTGTACGTCCATTTGCGGCATCGTCTTTTTGATCAG
>JAHDGV010000478.1 GCA_020631655.1 Chloroflexota bacterium
GAGCGTTTCGAGAATCATTTCGCGCCGATTGCGGGTAGGGATAACGATATCAAGGGTTTGAGAAAAGAAATACATAGCCTAGGTTGGACTCTCTAAAAGATTTAGTTAGGTAATTCGACCTAAATCATGGCTCATTTTGACACAGTTTGGCAAAAAACTCTGTGTCCCAAAAGTACCATGTGGGGTTTTTCCACAGATGTTTTGGATTACACAGAATGGTTTTTTAATCGGTGAAATCTGTGTTATCTGTGGATAATTTTGCGGACTTTGGAAAAGCCATGAAGGTCCATGCAGGTGTTCGGCCGAAGGAGCGTATGGCGTTCGTAGGCGATCGAAAGTCCCGATAAAGCTATAATGCCGCATGCCAAACTTTCATCATCAAAAATTGCCCGAATACAATCCTGATCCCAATCAAAAAACGCCGCCCAACATCTTGTCCGGCCACAGCCCCCCAACAGAGCTTGGTTTTCAATCAGACCAACTGCAAATAATCTACAATTTTAAAAATCACAACTGGGTCGGTGATGGGGAAGAGTCCCACTATCATCTTGAAAGTGATGAGGCGTTTATCGTGTTGCAGGGGCAAATGACGGTTGAAGTAGAAGGGGAGATTTTTGAGATCAAGGCGAGAGAGTTCTGCTGTTTTCCAAAAGGGGTTTCGCACGCTGTGCTAAAAGTGCATCCCCCAATTGAGGCTTTGGTGATCCGGGCTCCGTCTGTTTTGGATAAGGTTTATCAAACTGGTTAGACTTTAGATTCTTAGATATCTTGAGTTTTGGATAAGCCAACAAGTTTCTGACTCCCTGTCATCCGGCCGAACCAACAGACATATTGGCTCAATGATCAGCCGATGACTGGGAGTTGTTGCCAAATATCCCAGTCATTGGCTTCTTTATTTGCCATGTCGTTAAACCGTTCTGCCAAATGACAGATACCCTGCAAAATAGTCTTAAACGTAACTGAGTTTAAGTCGTAGCCAGATTGACCCCCAAAAAAAACTTCTGAAGGCTTGAGCCACTAATTTGAATTCGACTCAGCAATCAGCTTTTGCACATTCATAATCGCTGGCATGGAGTTTTGTCGAATCCGGCCGATCAGCTCTTTGTGCGCCGGGTCTTTACCAGCCCCTTCACGGATGGCCGCCGCATTGGGGTTTAAGCGACATTGATCGGTCCATTTGCGAAGCTCTTTATTCTGCGACCAGTTAAACGAGTTCCACATGTTGCCCAAGGTGGATGGCATCCATTCGGCCGGAGTGTCTGCCAACTGCACCGGAGCGCACAGGCTGTTTTTCTCTTTATCTGTTTCAAAGTTTGCCTCTACATAAGCGATAATCGCTGCGCTGTACGTCAGCAGGGGGGCAAAAACAACCTGGAGCGTGATCAAATCATCCTGAAAAACCGTTTTGGTCAGTTCGTCATCTTTCAGAGGCACAGCGCGGGCCGTACAGTCGATGTACAGCGTATCCGGCTCAGCTCCGACCTTTTCACCGTTGACCATCAGCATATGGTCAGTTTCAACACGCTCAACCCGCTGTCCCCTCACCACATTTTTAATGCGGCGCAGTTGCTCAAGTTCCCCTTTTGACACAGTCGCATAGTGAAACATGGTGGGCTCAACATTTGGATCAACACGCAACATCGTTTCAGATGCTTCCATGCGGGCAAACAGATCTTCTACCGAAGTTGCATCCCGCATCGCGTCAAGATTATCGGCAAAGCTCCCAACCGTTGTCTCGAAAAAGGCTGTACCGGGCTGGGTCCCTGTCCGATTCATGACCCACGAATCGCGCGGGCAGACCCACGTAATCGAATCAGGATCGGCCCCATTATCGAGTAGCCACACGCAGGTATCCATCGATGTTTTGCCGCCGCCAAGTACGGTGAACCGTTTGTAGCCGGCCGCGGTGCGTGGCAAATCGTTGGGTGGAATGCAGGTTAACCCATCAGCTACACCAAAGCCCCGTTTATGCATAGATGGGACTGTGGTTTTGAAAAAGGTAGCGTCTACAACTTTTTTGTTGACTTTGACCGTGTATTGCTGATCAGAAAGGAGTGAACGGAAGGTTTTGTCTCCTTCGTAATCGCACATTGGGAAATATTCAACCCGGCCGGTTGGCAAAAACCGCTCTCGCATCAGCTTCTCAAAATATGCAGATATTTCAGGACCAGATGCCAGCTCATAAAATCCTTTGTTAGATCCGGTCTCATCGATCCGATTGCTACCAAGCTCGGTAGATGCTACGCCGTAAAAGGCGGATGGTTGATGCAGACGCACAAACGGATAAGCTGCATTCCAGTGTCCGCCCGGCATATGATGGCGATCAACCATGATAAAGGTGGCATCGCTTTCGTCTAGCATCGTATCGACAAAGGCCATGCCGATAGCTCCGGTTCCAATTACAAGATAGTCTGTTTCTAGTTGTTGCATATGATATTTCCTGAGTAAATGAAGTATAGAAAGCTGCCTGCATACGGGCAATGAAATACAGTCTGCATCTAATACACGAAACTTATTTAGACCCCTAAATCGTACTAAGGGGCTATAACCTTAAAAGACGTTAAGATTGTAAAATAGGTTCCAGTAACACCTTTTATTAGCCGCTAGAATGCCTGCATTGACAGCCAGTTTTTATACACGGAGCAAACACAGGAGTATCCAATATGAACGCTGAAAAACAAGACGCAATTGAATCGATTATTACTGCACTGGGCCACCGTTTTGAACATATTCCGGCCGAGCTTTCTCAGAAGATGGAAGGGCTCGAAATCGATAAAATCGACAGCTTGTGGGAAGTTACATTTGACGCTGAGTCTATCGATGCGGTGATGGTTGCCGTGGGTCAAGCGGAACTCGTTTAAGAAAATATTCCCGTAGGGGTCGAAGGGAGCGGAATCAAATTTGATTTAGCCAAGCTTGGTTGCACCCGCCCCCTTCGACCCCTACGTAATACCACTCAGTGCCTTCATCGGCCGGATAACCAGCTGATCGATGTACAGGGCCATCTCTAATTTAGACACCTGCTTATCACCCTCCAACCACCACCGGAGTAAACTAATCATAGATGAGGCAAAATGATGTGCCATTAGCTCATCTGGAATAAAATCGCTTTTAAACGTGAGCCTACCTTCTTCAAGCGCAAATTCAACCGCTTTGTCTAGCACCTGATCTGCGGCCGTGCTGTTGAGCAGTGTCAAAATTAAATCTGCATTTGTCTCCATGTACGTGAGAGACGCTAGCGGATTTTTATCTGGGGCCTCAATATCTGAAGGGGGGGCGAGCACCTGCTTAATCTCATCGACCATTTCATCAACCAGCGACTGCAATAGGTCATCTTTGCCTTCATAGTGACGATAAAATGTCTTATAGCCTACCTGAGCCTTTTTCGTGATATCTCGGATCGAGATGTTCTCATACCCATCACTTTTCACAAGGTCTATTAGTGCTTGGCGCAGTAGCGCACGCGTGCGTTGAACCCGCAAATCGTTTTCGTTCATGCCCAAAATGATACTAGATGTTGACACACATTTCCACTTAAGATACACTGTGTGTCATAAATAAGACACAGTGTGTGTCGTAAATATCTTGAATTGAGTGAGGAAATCAAAATGAATCTACAAAATAGACAGTTGAGATATGGTGCTGTGATCTGCAGCTTTTTTGTTTTTGGATTGTTGTTAAGTGGATGTGATTCGGCTAGCGCTGATTCAGCATCTGAATCAGCCGAACATACTGGCCATTCTATGGCGATGGCGGATGAACATACCCCCGA
>JAHDGV010000479.1 GCA_020631655.1 Chloroflexota bacterium
ACCTCGATGTGATTAACGAAATGTCGGCCGCAGGCTACGTGGGGACGGAGCTAGGGGATTGGGGCTTTATGCCGACCGATCCACAAGCACTAATTCCTGAACTTGAGAAACGCAATTTGCAAATGCTCGGCTCTTGGGTCTCTGTGCGTTTGTATGATGCTGATTACCATCAAGCAGGCATTGATGCGGCCGTAAAAACGGCCCAGCTTTTAAAAGCTGTGGGTGGCGATCAAGCGTTGCTCATTATCGGCGATGATCACAGCACCTTACCCAGCCGTCACGATAAATCCGGCCGGATTACGCCCGACATGATGTTGGACGAAGCGGGTTGGGAAAGTTACACGGCCGGTGCGATGGCGGTTGCCAAAGCGGTCAAAGATGCGACCGGCTTACGCTCAGCTTTGCATCCGCATGGGGCGACCCACGTTGAAACGATGCCGGAAATCGAGAAATTTTTGAGCATGACTGACCCAGAGCTGATCGGGATGGTGTTTGACACCGGCCACTGCATGTTGGGGCAAGGGAATCCGGCCGAAGCGATTAGAAAGTTCTCGGACCGTGTGTTGCACGTCCACTTTAAAGATTTTGATCCGGCCGTGATGGCGCAGGCCGATGCTAACGGTTGGGGGTATCAACAGCTCATCGCCAACGCCATTTTCCCAGAGCTGGGCAAAGGGGCGGTTGACTTCCCGGCCGTGTACGAAGCACTGCAAGAGATCGGCTATGACGGCTGGATTGTGGTTGAGCAGGATATGCTGATGGGCATGGGCTCCCCGTTTGAAAGCGCAAAACGGAATCGGGAATATATTAAGTCCCTTGGACTTTAGAAAAGAGATTAGAGATAAGAGAAGAGAATGGTTGATTGCGATCCATCTCTCCTCTCTTATCTCTCTACTCTAATCTTTGTTGTAGAACGGCGACAGCGCCCGTACCTGCCGGTCGGCGTGATAGCTTGAGCGGACAAACGGGCCGGATTCAACCCACTGGAATCCCATCTCAAGACCGATGGTTTTGAGTTGTTCAAACTCTTCAAGTTCGTAATAGCGTTCTACCGGCAAATGCTTTTGGCTGTTGGGCTGTAGATATTGGCCCAGCGTGAGAATGTCCACTTTACGGTCAGCCAAATCTTGCATCACCTTTAACAATTCGTCCCACGATTCACCCAATCCCAGCATGATACCGCTTTTGGTTAGCACTTCGGGATCAAGCTTTTTCGAGTTCTCGAGTGTGTCCATGGCCCATTGATAGTTGTCTTGGGGCTGAACTTTTTTGAACAGGCTTGGGACCGTTTCAACGTTGTGGTTTAGGATTTCCGGCCGGGCATCGGTCACGATTTTGAGTGCGTCGATGTCCCCTTTAAAGTCAGGAATCAAAACCTCGATTGAACAGCCAGGTTGGATTTTGCGGATCTCATCGATGCACATGGCAAAGATCGGTGCACCACCATCTTTACGCTCATCACGGTTCACAGATGTGATCACAACGTGGTTGAGATTCATCGAGTGGACGGCTTCGGCCAAACGTTTGGGCTCTTCCCAGTCCATGGGTAAAGGTTTACCCGTTTTGATATCGCAAAAGGCGCAACTGCGGGTGCAGATGTCACCCATGATCAAAAAGGTGGCGGTTCCGGCCCCCCAGCACTCACCGATGTTTGGGCACTTGGCTTCTTCGCACACAGTGTGAAGCGATTGCTTCCGCATCAGATCTTTTAAATTGTGATAATTTTCGCCGCTGGGCGGTTTCACCTTGATCCAAGGCGGCCGTTTAAGTCTTTCTTTTTCGACTGAAATTTCTTCTAAGTTGATTAATGACATTAGTTAGTCTAGTGAAACCTCGTAGGTTTTTAAAACCTACGAGGTTTGATTACACATTAACTTCAATTCCCATCACATCAGCAAAAGCTTTTGTGATTGGTTCAAGAACATCTAAAACGGAAAGTGTGGTGGAGGTTTCTTGATCAAGACTCGTGACAGGATGGTCGTCGATGCCACACGGGATAATGTGGCTGAAATGAGTCATGTTGGGATTCACATTCAAGGCAAAGCCATGACTACTAATCCCTTTGCTGTTGACGTGGATGCCGATGGCGGTAATTTTTCTCGGATTGGCCTTATCGCCAACCCAAACGCCGGTATAACCGGGGTAACGCCAGCCATCTAGCCCAAAATGGGCGATGGTTTGAATGATTGTTTCCTCAAGCTCGCGTAGATAATCGTGCAGTTTGAGTTTATCAAATCCCCGATTTTGGTACAGTCGGCGCAGATTTAAAATCGGATAGCCAACCAGTTGGCCCGGCCCGTGATAGGTTATATCACCGCCGCGCCGGATGTGGTGAACGGTGATTCCTTCGGCCGCAAGCTGATTATCATCGATCAACAAATGCTCAGCTTTGCCGCTGGCACCAAAGGTGTACGTGGGCGGATGCTCGAGCAGAAACAGCTTGTCGGCCGTGTCTGGATCAGCTTTATGCCGGGCCACTTGGCTTTGTTGCAGGTCTAGGGCAGTTTGATATTCAATTTTGCCAAGCCATTCGGCCGTTGCAACAGATTTGGTGATTGGTATCATCTTTGAAAAGAATACTAGAGAACCGATTTAGGTTCAATTTTAATTGCATTGGAATAGACTTTTCAGATTTCAAAATAATGAAAAGTACAACTTGAACTATTTATGAAAACAGTAAACGTAGGTGTCATTGGTATGGGGTGGATGGGTACCGTCCACTCAAGATCGTATTCAAGTATGCGGGACCGCTTCCACGATGGTGGCGTATTGCCCCGTCTGGTCATGTGCTCAGACAACGTGCAAGAGCGTTTGGACGAGGCGCAAGCTCGGTTTGGTTTTGAAGAAGCCAGTTTGGACTGGATGGATGTGATCAACCATCCTGAAATCGATGCGGTGAACATCACATCACCCAACTTTTTGCACCGAGAGATGACGCTGGCGGCGATTGCGGCCGGTAAGCACGTGATGTGTGAAAAGCCGATTGGGGTGCTCCCTGACGATGTGGCGGCCGTGTACAAAGCGGCTCAAGCGGCCGGTGTGATGACCTTCACCGGTCTAAACTATCGCTGGGTGCCACTGGTGCAGTACGCCAAAAACTTGATCGACTCGGGCGAACTGGGTGAGATTACCAACTTCTACGGCCGCTTTTTTGCTATGTACGCGAGTGATCCGTTGGGGATGTTGAGCTGGCGCTTTTTGAAAGAGCAGGCTGGCACAGGGGCACTGGGTGACCTGATGCCGCATGCCGCCGATATGGCGCAGTTTTTGGCTGGTCCAATCAGCCGAGTCACATCTACCAAACAGACGGTTGTCACACAACGGCCGCTCCCTGTTCCCGGCCGGGGTACCCACTTCTCACGCGGACAAGAGGGTGATCCAACCGGTGAAGTGACCAACGAAGACTACGTTGGCGCACTCTTCGAATTTGAGAGCGGCGCGCGCGGCACCATCGAAATTAGCCGAGCTGTGTTTGGCCCCAAGGTTGAAAATCGCTTTGAGATTTACGGCACAAAAGGAGCCATCAAGTGGAATTTCGAGACGATGGACGAGCTTGAAATTTACATGCCAGATGGCACTACAGCCCACGATGGCTGGACAAAAATCTTCGCCGGACCCGACAATCCGTTTTACAGCCGCTTCCAACCTGGCCCAGCCAACAACATGAGTTACGACGACTTGAAAGTGATCGAGCAGTACCACTTCCTCAAGTCGATTGCGGATGGGGAACAGCTTGAGCCAAGCTTTAAGTCGGCGTATGCGTTTGC
>JAHDGV010000480.1 GCA_020631655.1 Chloroflexota bacterium
CAGTTAAACTTTGTCCAGCCAAAATTTACTAGAAAATTGACTGATTTGACCTCTTCAACTACACAACTTCAAACTGAAAGAACCCTCTTAACTTGGGAGCAACTCATTCAAGCCGTTGCTCTGGTATTCGGCGCAATTTTGCGTCTAGGGAACTTGGGACGTGTCCCCCTATCACCGGCCGAAGCTGAGAACGCTTGGGGAGTGTGGCAATTTTGGCAGCCAACCGCCACAGAACGTCTCCCCGAAGTCAGTTCGGCCGCTTGGTTTAGCCTAACCGCCTTGCTCACACAGGTGCTGGGTGATTCGGACCTAATGATGCGGCTTGTACCCGCAGTGGCCGGGATCTGCGCCATTTTAGCCATCAGCTACTTTCGGCCGTTCACCGGCCGGATGGGGCTTATCGTCTCGGCCTTTTTGCTGGCACTTTCTCCATTGTTTATATCCGCTAGCCGGATGGCAAACGGTCACAGCCTAGCCATCTTGTCTCTGATTATGATCAGCGGTCTGTGGCTTAAACATCGCCGAGCCGGAGATGAGCGTTCTCTCACTTGGCTGGTTGTTTGGCTGGCAATTGGGTTAACGACCTCCCCCATCTTTTTTACAGGCATCATCGCATTTGGATTTGCATGGTTGCTCGAGTCCCGCTTTGGCCCCACTTTAAACTTAGGTGGATCATGGCCCAGCGAGGGTGAGCGTCGTCGGTTGGGGATCATCTTTGTGGCGGTTTTAGCCGGTTCATCCACGATGTTTCTGCTCAATCCGGCCGGATTTGGAATCACGGCCAACGGGCTAGAAAGCTGGATCTCCGGCTTTGCTGGCTTCTCTAATTTTGCCAACTTGGGTGATCCGATTCTGGTGCTGGTCCAGTACGAGCTATTTTTGATCAGCATGGCGATTATTAGCTTGCTCGTACTCTCGTTTTTACGGGATACGATCTCGAGCTTTTTAGGCTATTGGCTCATGGGCAGTGTGCTCATGATGATCCTACAGGTTGGGGAAACCCAAAACGCACTTGTCGCGTTGATCCCGGCCGCATTGATCGTCGGCCGTGCCTTTGATGTCACGCTGGCACAAATCCCCCTACGAAATCTATTTTCAACCTATCCAGACGGCGGCATGGGATTCCCACTGGCCGGAATCAGCGCCGTTTTGTTGCTGATTGCAACCACAAATCTGGGCCGTTTTTCACGGCTGGGATTAGAAGGCTCAACGGGACAAGCTCACTACTTTTTGTTTTTAGTTTGCATCTTGCTGGTATTAGCCATCGTCATCACGGTGCTGGTTTACGACCGGCTCTCAGCCGTAACCGGCCTGTTGTTGATCGGTCTGCTGGCTTCAGCCGTGTATGGCTGGGGGGTTGGCTGGCGTTTGGGTGGAGATCATGCCAACGACACTCGTGAGCTGTGGGTCGAAACAGCAACCGACAGTGAGCTAAGGCTCCTCATCGATACATTAAACGAAACGGGATCTTCTGCTTTGGGTCTACAGCAATCGATTCAAATTTATTCAACCGTAGACAATTCTGTGTTGCGCTGGTATCTGCGCGATTTCGAAGAAGTTTCGTTCTTCGATGCGATCCCGGCCGAAGCGGCCCCAGACGTTGTCATCACACCCGACGGCGTGGAGCTACAGGCAGGTAGCACCTACACCGGCACCGATTTTGGACTCACACGGCCGGATCAACGCTTACGCTTAAATTTTATGGATGGATTACGCTGGTGGTTCTTCGGGGATTCTGTTCCCGGCCAAACAGACGAGCGACTAATCCTGTGGGTGAGAACCGATTTAATCAGAAATTAACTTGATGGGCATTTGCCCCTTCAATTTTGGAATCATATGTCAGACGAAAAAGAGATCAACGAAGAACAAGTTGAATTAGAAGAAATCACGGAAGAAGTGATCGAAGAGCTAAAAGATGAGGCTGAAGAAGAGGTTCAAGCGGAGCTTGAGATGCTCGACTCTTTAGACACTCCTGTGAGCGAAATCGAAGAGGACACAAGCTCGGCCGAAAGCAATCAGTGGCTGGCTCAACCTCTGCTCACCGCCCAAACGCTTGATTGGGAAAAAATCATCTGGGCATCGATCTTAGTTCTAACGATTTTGACCCGCTTCTGGGGTCTGGGAGATCGGGTTGTGAGCCATGACGAAAGTCTGCACACTCACTATTCGTACCAATACTACATCGGGGATGGCTTTGCCCATACCCCGCTTATGCATGGTCCATTCCTGTTCCATGTCACCGCATTCTCTTACTGGCTGTTTGGTGCCAACGACTTTACGGCCCGCATCCCGGTTGCGCTGTTTGGGGTGCTCATGGTCTTCATTCCGTGGTTTATGCGCCACTGGATCGGCCGTGTCGGCGCGATTTTTGCAGGCATTATCCTGCTCATCAGCCCTTACTCCCTCTACTACTCACGGTATATCCGGCACGATGTCTACGTCATCATTTGGGCCCTGATCGTGATGATGGGAATGTTCTATTACTTTAAAAACAAGGATGATCGATCGATCTACTGGGTGGCGGCCGGTCTGGCGCTGATGTACGCCACCAAAGAGGTCGCTTTTATTTACACAGCGATCTTTGGTGGCTTCCTGATCATCCGCTTTTTGTTCAAAATTGGAACCTTAGACTGGTTTAAAAAAGCTATTTTTTCAATCAGTCTCCCCATGATTTTGATCGTGCTGGGGCTTGCCACATTTGGCGGGTCGATGGTGGCGGAGCTGATGCAACAAAGCAGTGCGGCCGCCATCGCAGAAGCCAACGGCCAAACGGCCGAAGAGGTGCACAATGCGCTTCTCGGCGTGTTGCAAGTTGCCGGTTTGGTTATCTTAAGTGGTGGCCTCTTCTTCTTAGCCGATGGCCTTAAAGACAAGCTCAAAGATTACGCAGAATTCGACCTGATCGTTATCTTTACAACCTTTGTATTGCCGATGATGACACCGCTACTGGTGACATTCTTGGGCAAAGATCCGCTTAGCTACAATTTAAATCGATGTCCGGTCCCCAATGCAGAAGCACTAAACGGCATTCAAGAAATGACCTATCGTTTAGGGGATGGGGCTTGCCGTCAGCTCCTTCTGCAATCGCCGATTACAACCACAAGCCTGATCATGATCTTGCTTTTGTTTGTTTCGCTGTATGTGGGGCTATGGTGGAACCGTCGGGTTTGGATTCCGGCCGCAATTATTTTCCATGTGCTCTTTGCCGTTTTGTACACCTCCGTCTTCTCAAACCCATGGGGTTGGATGACCGGTGCAGTCGGTTCATTAGGGTACTGGCTGGTACAGCAAGAAGTAGCACGCGGTGGACAGCCGTGGTTCTACTACCTGTTTGTGACCCCGTTCTACGAATTTTTGCCCGTCCTGTTTAGTCTGTTTGCCCTGCGCATGTGGAGCAACCGAAACGGCTACGGCGCCGCTTCACGCTTCTGGGGATGGCTTATCATTATTGGTGCGCTGATCATGGGGCTGACCAACTGGTATTACAACGGCATCAACCGTTTAGTTGGGGAAAGCTTTAGCCGCACGCCGGGGCTCATCGCTCTGGCCATTGTGCTCATTGCGGGTGTTGTAGGTTGGGTTGTACTGGGCGACACCTTCGGCCGCACCGAAAAAGAAGCGGCCGCCAAACGGAAAAAAGTGACCGTCGACGACTGGTTTGGCTTTATCCCGTTCTCTATGTTCTGGCTCATCGCCACCGTGGTGGCATACACCATCGCCGGTGAAAAAATGCCTTGGCTCAGCATCCACATCGTCA
>JAHDGV010000051.1:0-7887 GCA_020631655.1 Chloroflexota bacterium
GCCAATAAATATTTAAAGCGGGGTCTTGATCCAAAAAGCCAAACCCTCATCGATTGGGTTGTGCCAAAGTTAGATGGGAGCCAAACGATCATGGAGATCGGGTGTGGGGGTGGCATGGTGCATCACGAGCTTTTGCGCAACAACAAAGTGCAACGTGCGATCGGGATCGATGCTTCTTCGGCCGGGATTAAAGCGGCAACGCGCAATGCTGAAAAATTTAATCTGATGGAGCAGATCGATTACCATCGGGTCGATTTTGCACAAAATGCGGATCAGTTTGAACCGGCCGAATTCGTGGTGATGGATCGGGTCATTTGCTGTTATCCGCACCTTGATGCCCTGTTGGGGCAGGCGGCCGAGAAGAGTTCAAAGTTTTTGGCGATCAGTTTTCCGGTCGAAAACATCTTGTCAAACCTTGCAATTTGGGGCTGTACCCAATGCTTGAAACTAATTGGACAAACGTTTCATCCCTATTTGCACGGCCACGCCAACATTCAACAAACGGCTGAGGCAGCCGGTTTGACACTGGTGCATAAGGACCGCAACTTTATTTGGTCTGTTATGGTGTTTGAACGCCTCTAAAGAAATTAAATATAAAAAAAGCCGATTTTTTTACGCCATGAGCTTATAATCCGAAGCCTATTGCCCCAAAGTAATCTATTTAGACTGGCCGGTAGCCACTTCCCCAATATCCGGCCAGCGTAAGTAAAAACGACTATGAATCAAGAGAATGGAACAAACGGAATGGGTATTCCTGGTTTTCGGCAGGTGCCGCGTACCGGGGTGATTTATGTGATGCACAAAGCGACCCAGCGCGGATTTAGCTACGATAATCCTGATTGGGCCAATTTGGGACAAGGTGCACCAGAGGTCGGGCCAATTGATGGAGCCCCGGCCCGAATCGAACAGATCACGATCGATATGAACCGGCACGAATATGGTCCGGTTACCGGCCAGGTTGAGCTCCGTCAAAAAGTTGCTGACCTCTACAACAACATCTACCGCAAAGATAAAAAGTCAAAATACACATACGAAAATGTGAGCATTGCTGGTGGCGGCCGAATTGCGCTCACACGGCTGGCGGCCGCGTTGGGCAACATCAACATGGGCCATTTCCTGCCCGACTACACCGCGTACGAAGAGCTACTCAGCGTGTTTCGGGCGTTTATCCCCATCCCGATTTTGCTTGATCCTGAACTAGGTTACAAAATCCCAATGCGCCATCTGCGCAAAGAGATTCAGGGGCGCGGTTTAAAAGCGTTGCTGGTCAGCAATCCGTGTAATCCAACGGGGCAAGTGGTTGAGGGGAACCAGCTACAGCAGTGGGTTGAAATGGCGGGAGATTTACGCTGTTCGCTTATTTTTGATGAGTTTTATTCTCACTACATCTACAACGGCCCAACCCAAGGCGACCCACGCATGGTTTCGGCCGCAGAGTATGTAGAGGATGTCAATAAAGATCCGGTTGTGATCGTAGATGGTTTGACGAAAAACTGGCGCTACCCCGGCTGGCGAGTCAGCTGGACACTGGCACCCAAGCAAGTGATTGACACAATCGCATCGGCCGGTTCATTTTTGGACGGTGGAGCTAACAACCCGTTTCAACGGCAAGTTTTAGATTTGCTAGAGCCTAAGCATGTGATTGATGAGACGATTGCAACCCAGAATATTTTCAGAGAAAAACGTGATTATCTGCTCCGCAGACTGCACAAAATGGGTATCAGAGTCGAGTCAGAACCAGGGGGAACGTTTTACGTGTGGGCCAATCTTAGTCGTTTGCCGGAACCGTTAAATGATGGCATCCGCTTTTTCGAGGCTGGGCTAGATGAAAATGTGATTACGGTGCCAGGGGCGTTTTTTGATGTAGACCCTGAGCGCAGACGGGAGTCCGGCCGATATCGTCCTTATGCTCGCATCAGCTTTGGCCCTTCGATGGAGACTCTGGTTCAAGGGTGTGATGCCTTGGAGCGGGTGATTGAGAAGCATTCAGGCTCAAAAGGATCGAAGAAAAAGTCTAAGCCGGTTCAGATCGCATCGTCAGATTAAGGCACAATCTTGTTTAAGATCGGGACTTTTTGCATTTCTAGGATGATAACGGCCGAAATCAACATGACGACGGCCGTTACAACCGGCACACTGATGAAGAAGTTGGCAAACGTCTCATCCAATACAAATCCCAAATTGCCGTTGCGGAACTCATCAATGATCATTTGATGCACGCAATAAATGCCTAAACTTGCGACGCTAATTTTCTTGATCGACCATTTGAACGAAGGCAGTGCTTCGTAGACGGCCGTCCAGTTTATTGATTTAAGGACTAGGAAGTAGAGAATTGAAAGGGGGATGATGTTGTAGCTTGTGTTCATGGCATAGAAGTGTTCAAACCTGCCGTTGTTGGCAACAGTGCCATAGTGAACGATGAACTGCGAAAAGGTCCAGATGAGCCCTACGCCGTACATGGCCCAACGCAGGTGTTTCCCTTCAAGCTTCACATCGCGCAGATAAATGCCCAAGATGAAAAAGCCTACATACCCAGTTGTAACCACAACTCGAATACCGATCTCGACACCCACATACCGGTCAAATACCGGGAATAAAGACGTAGTGATGTACCAGATGATCAGAAAATAGGTCATGTTTTGGCGTGATGCCGCTTTGACGTAAATGCGCAGAATCGGTGTCACCAAGTACAGCCCTAAGATCATCTGTAAAAACCACAAATGCCCATAAACCGGCCCGCGTATTAGCAAAAACTTGATGTAATCGGCCGGAAGTTGCTCGCCAAGCCAATATAGCCTGTAAAGCATGTAAATGCCTGACCAAGCGGCAAATGGTATCAAAACCTTGATAAATCGTTTTTGGAAAAATGTGCTGATCGGTTGATCCGCCTTTTTGGGATTTAGCAGTAGTAATCCGCTGATCATGGTAAATAATGGAGAGCCTGTTTTGCCGATTAAATACATCGTGCTGGCGATCCACCAGTCCATTGAGTGAATGGTGTTGTAGTTGTTGATTTGGGGGAAAATGACATGCTCAGCAATGATGATTACCATCGCCAATGCGCGAATGACCACCACATATTCAAGATGGCTTTTAGGCATGATCGGATCAGGATCGGCCGCAGGCTGATTTTCTGGAGCTTGAAAATCGGCAAACTCGGCCTGTGGCCCTGCATTTAATATTTCCGGTTTTAGCTGGTTACTTTTTTGAGTTGATTCGATCGATTCCCCAGTTTGCGCGTGGGAATCAGCAACTTGATGTGGCGTTTTCATAGGTTAAGTCAAATAACGTTTGTCAAAAACAATCCCCCCAAATCGAAAATTTAAACGATTCGGAAAATCACAAAGGCGATTAAAAACTCGCCCCCAGAATTGAGTTTAGATGGTTTTTGACAGGACTAACAATGAGAACTCCGTCCCAAGTTGTAGGCAATTTAGACTGTTTGTGTTTAGTTTAGCGAGAAAGGCCCTTCTTGATTGGGGGAGACGTTGGGGTCGAGCATGTTGCGCAAAATCGATATCTCGTGTCTCAAATCGGTATGGACTTTGCCGATCAGCTCTTGGGCATCATTGATTTCTAAAATCGCCTGCTTTTGATTTAGGGGGATCTGCATGAGTGAGGCAGCTAAGTAAGCGGTGTCGATTGCTCCTTTGGGTAGCTCTTCAAGGTTGATTTCCATGTTCCCCATCGTTGCCAAAACGTTGAGATAATTTTTGAGGAGCTTTTTAAGGTAGGCCCCTTTAATTTTGTCTTCTTTGTTGAGTTCTGAAGTTAGCTCTAAGTTTTCAACAACCCCAACTAGGAATGGTTGGTCGTATTTGAAATCAACCACTCTAAACCGTTCGCGCCCTGTGTTTACGATATCCATCCGGCCGTCGCGCAGGGGTTTAACCTGCTGGATGTGGGCCGCACAGCCGATCCGGTTTGGCTCGGGCGCACCATTTGCCCCGATAACGGTTCCATTTTGATTGGCGAGCACCATCCCAAACGGCCGATCTTCAGCAATGCATAGATTGATCATTTTTTTGTACCGCTCTTCAAAAATGTGCAAATGAAGCGGCATGCTGGGAAATAGAACGACGTTTAGCGGAAAAAGTGGAATTTCGTACATAACAAATTGGCTCGACCATATAAGTGGCGTAGTTGCAGGATCATACACGCACCAGAGGGCTGTGTAAACTGCGTCATATGGTCTTATGAGGTACCAGATCTATCCAAATTGTTGTAGAGACTTCAAAAAATTTAGGATATGATTGAGCACGATGTTGAGTTAGGAGGCCTGTCACTGTGAACTATAGATCTCCTAATCCAAGAGGATAAAACAAATGAATAAATCGGTTAGATCTGGAGTGCTGTTGATTATTGCAGGTGTTATCTTTATCCTGTTTCGCACATTTAATTTTGGGGAAAATTTGGTCTTGCCGTTAATGGGTGCTGGCTTTATCACGTGGTCAATATTGTGGCGAAATAAAGGGCTTATGATCCCAGGCGGAATTTTATCGGGGATCGCTTTGGGGGTGGCGCTGAGTGAATCGGGGTTGGCTGAGCGGATGGGGAGTGAAGCTAGCGGAGCTTTGTTTTTATTTGGATTTGCGGCCGGTTGGTTTGTAATTACCCTTTTTACCCATCTGTTTTTCAATCAATATGTTTGGTGGCCCATGATCCCCGGTGGAATCATGGCCGCTGTGGGGTTAATAACCCTACTTAATAGCAATCTGATTGACGTGACGATTTTGCCCGGCCGATTCTGGCCCGTCATTTTGATTGTGATCGGGTGCTACATCATCTGGAATCAATTTAGAAAAGATGATGCGGCCGGGCATATTTACGAAAAGTCTCCTAAGGATCTTGTCTGATCATTTAGTTACGCTCACTGTAAATTGTTCGATTAATGATAAACTTCCGGCATGTTTTTAGCAGGCCGGAAGTTTTTTTTATTTGTTACAGCGTTATCACCCCTGTTGGCATGTGCGTTGCCCAATTTTGCCGCACTAGCACCTACTGCCGAGCCCACGCTTGATTCGAGCTTAGAAATCCCGACCCGGCCGGTTGTTGAAGGGCAAAGCGTAAATATCGGTGAGAGGGTTGCCCCGCCAAATGCCCCTGTTCCGGTTAGCCAATTGCCTGCATCATCGATAAACACAACTTCTCAAGATGCGGGTCAAGTCCAAATAAGTTTGGGAGTTCCCTACCAAATCAGCCAAGCGGCTCAGCTATTTACCTCACCGCCGGCCGGGCAAAGTGTGGTTTATTGGGCAACGAACGGGGCAAAGATTGATTTTAAATTAAGTGATGGGTCACCCATTAGCGACCTCGTTATCGTTGAAACTGAAGCGAGCAACTACTATTTGGTTCCACTTCCGGCCGACAATGTGACTTATTCCTTGGGCGTTGACCTAGAAAACGGACAAGCGGCACAAGTGAAAGGGGACTTTTTCTTTGGCTTTCCACCTGAGCGGATCTTTGAGCAAGGGGAAGTGCCGGATGGAGATGTGGGGCGTGTAGATCTGAATGCAACCGCCAATCGGCCGGTTCTGATCGAGGTGCGATCTTCGGCCGGATTAGATGCCGTGCTTGAAATTTATGATACTGACGGGGTTCTTCTCTCAGTTGACGAAACAGGGGCCGGTCAAAGTGAGGTTGTGATTTACACGCCGGAGCAAACTGAACTTTTGACTCTCGTTATTTTAGGCTTTCAAGGCACAAGTGGGCCGTTTGAGATCAACGTAACCGAGTTCCCCTAAAACTCCTGCTCACCAAATCGATAACCCGCTCCATATTCAGAAATTAGATATCTGGGATGTGACGGATCTGGCTCGATGCGGTTGCGCAAGCGCCCCATGTACACGCGCAAATATTCAGGCTGAGTTGATGCCTCTTCCCCCCAAACACCTAGCAAAATTTCTTCATGAGACTTGGTTTTGCCGATGTTTTGGACCATAAACTCTAAAAGCTGATACTCTTTTTTTGTGAGCTTGATGAGCTTCCCATCGATAGAGACTGATCTGTTTTGCAAATCAAGGCTTAGCTCTTTGTAGGTCAAAATCTGTTTAGTTTCGGCCGCTGACTCGTCCCGAGCCGCACGCCTAAAGATGGCTCTAAATCGAGCCAAAAGCTCGTTTATTCCAAACGGCTTGCTCAAAAAATCGTCAGCACCTAAGTCTAATGCGCGAACCTTGTCCTGCTCTTCTTCCAAAGCGGTCAGCATAATAATTGGTAGATCAGATTGAGTTCGGATTCGTTTGCAAGTCTCAAACCCATCCATGTGAGGCATCATGATGTCGAGCAAAACAAGATCAACCTGCTGCTGTTGAAAATGAGCCATCGCCTCCATGCCAGACCCGGCCTGAATCGTTTTGTAGCCTCTGACTTCAAGATTCTCGCAAATATATTCTCGGATAGCCGCTTCATCGTCCACAACTAAAATTGTTTGATTGGGCTTTTGCATGTTGGTCATGTTGGTATCGCTTTCGGTTTTAGAATGGGTAAAGAAAATTTAAACGCTGTGCCGCTAGAACCTGCATCAAACCAGATCTCACCACCGTGTGCCTGAATAAATCCGCGACAAATGGCTAGCCCCAGTCCTACCCCGCCAGAGCTTCGGCTGTAGCCGCTGTCTACACGGTAAAACGGCTCAAAGAGTTTGTCACTATCGATAGCTGCTAGATCAGTCCCGCCATCCAGCACAGATAGCACAACTGATTGATTTGGCTGACTGTGGACGGTTGAGATCAGAATGTTTTGCTCTGGGTCACCGTACTTGAGCGCGTTTTCTAGCAGGTTGCGTATGACGGTTTTGAGTCGTTCATGGTCTCCTGAAGCCAAAGGCAGATCGCCATGTAGGTCCAGCTCAAAACGGGCCGTTTTTTCCAGCTCCATGCTGTCGAGCACATCTATGACGAGGCTGTTCAAATCGCACGGCCGCATTAAAATCTCGATTCTGCCCCCCTCAAGGCGAGTAAAGTCGAGCAATCCCTCGATCATTTCTTTGAGTCGGCGAGATTCGCTATTGATGCGCCATATGAACCGTTTGCGCTTTTCCTCATTCCATTCGATCTCGCGATCCATCAGAGAATCTGAGTAGCCGATGATTGAGGTGAGTGGTGTCCGCAATTCGTGGGACACGGTCGAAATCAAGGCAGATTTCATCCGGTCCATTTCTTGATAGTTGGTCACATCTTGCCAAATTTGCCCGGTGCCGATGATCTTTCCCCGGCCGTCGTTTACCTTGAACCGCTGCAGGCTTAAGTCTTGTGTTTTTCCGTCGGCGCGGCATCTAGAAATTTCAATTGTTTCTTCTTCAGACTGCTGATTCAGAAATTCTGTTAACTGTGGGTCGTTGCTTTTGCCCGTTAGCTTAGTGATCTCATCCATCGCATATCGGCCGATGATTTCTGATGGATCGCTGTTTAGCCAGTCACTCGCCTGCCGATTGCAGTAAAGGACTTCGCCCTCAAGATTTTCAAGAATTAGCCCCGCGTCCATACTTTCTAAAATCGCTTCGAGCCGGCCGGTTTGCTGACCAAGCTGATCGTCTGTGATCAGGTATTGCCGCCCCATTTCGGAGAGGGCGCTGGCTAACCGGCCGATCTGATCAGACCTGCTTCTGGCGAGCAGGGCGGGGGCGGTGTCTTCTGTGATTGATGTGATTTCACGGCCGGTGACCCTTGAGCTGAATGTCTCTAGTTTTTGCAACGGGGTAATGATGGTGTTTGATAAGCGGTACCAAAAAATAATGATGAAGAGGATGTAGAGCCCCAACGCAACCCCAATGAGCTGATAGATAATTCTGAGTGCCGAGAAAGCCTGCTGGGTCGGCCGTTGAATAATTACCCTAGAGTCTGATTGCGGTGTTGTCACAAACGAATGGACCCAACGATCTCTGTT
>JAHDGV010000051.1:7987-14558 GCA_020631655.1 Chloroflexota bacterium
CCAACCACCACAACCGCCAGCAAAATGTGCAAATTTAGCAATCTAAATCGGACATCGTTTCTTAGCTGATTAAGCCATTTGGGTTGACTTACTGTTTCTGAGGTCATGAAGAATCGTATTGGTGAACCGGTGAAATGAAACAAAAGTATAAACAATTTTTGAAATGTAACAAAAGTGGAGCCTTGATTTAGACAAATATAACAATTCGGCTTGCAATTATTTATATTGTTTGTATACTTTCGCCCAGATTGTTATATTTTGTTTATATTTAATTATGTTAACCCCACCCTTTATAAACAAATACTTAGCAATGTCGATGATTGCACTTTTCGGGCTGACCGTTTTGGTTAGCAGTTGTGGAAACAACCAATCCGACTTGTACGTTAACAGATTCAATGAAAATGATGTCGAAAGCGAGGTAAGCGATTTCGATGTCACGCTCAATGAGCTACGCCCGTTTCCGCCGGGAACCGAGCTGAAAATTTTGCAGTGGAAACATTTTGTTCCACAGTATGATATTTGGTTTGATGAGTTCGCTGTGGAGTGGGGGGAGCAAAACGGTGTTGATGTAACGGTTGATCACTTTCAGTTTGATGAGTTCGAAAATCCACTCGAAGAACAGCTGGCCAATAATGGTAGCTACACACTGATAGAAGGGTTGTTTCCACCTTCGGCCTGGATTGAAGATCTACATGATCTAACTGATCTGAATCAAGAAGCGATTGCACTATTGGGTGATCAAAAAGAAACGTGCAGAGCCAGCTCTTACTTGCCCACCATCGACAGCTACTATGCCTTTTGCCACGGCTACGCACCCAGCCCGGGCAACTATTTAATCGAGGAATGGGCAAGTGCTGGATATCCAAACGGGCCGGAAGAATGGCAGCATTTAATCGATGGTGGACAACAAATCGCTGATTTGACTGGAAAACCGGTTGGATTGGGAATCTCACCAGAGATTGACTCAGAAGTAGTTATTCGGGCGATTATTTGGTCTTTTGGTGGGGCAATTCAAGATCAAAATGAAAATGTGGTTTTGAATACCCCTGAAACGGTTGAGGCGATTAAATATATCGACAGCTTGTTTCACAATTCAATGAGTGATTCGGTGCTTAATTGGAAACCTTCTTCAAATAATGAAGGGTTAATCAATGGCAACCTGTCCTTTATTCAAAATTCTCTTTCTGCATATCGCACGCTGCAAAAAGCAGATGCCCCTAGATCAGAAAATGTAGGATTTTCGCAACCCTTGTCCGGCCCGGCCGGTGCATTGGCCCCGGCACACGTTTGGATGATTTATGTTGTGCCCAAATATGTTGAGCCAACTGAATTACAGGCGGCCAAAGCGTTTATGCTCCATTTGGCGGCAAATTATGGACAAGCGGTTTTTAACAGCGAACTGTATAACTTTCCAGCATGGCCCGATGTTTCTCCTCAGTTAATTGATAAAGACGGTTGGTTGAACCAAGATCCATTTGGAGAGCAGGTGACGGACAAGTTGAGCGTGCTTGATGATAGTGAAGGCAAATATGTTAATTTTGGCTATCCCGGCGTTGCGAATCCAGCCATCAGTCAGATTTATGACGAAAAGGTGATCTCAAATATGGTCGCCCGTGTTGTAACCGGAGAAATGACGGCCGAGGAATCTGTCGAAATAGCAGATCAACGTGCTCGAGAAATATTTGAAATCTGGCGGGAAAAAGGTCTTGTTGGTGGGACCGAGTAAAAATAAAAATATCGCATCAAAATTTAAGGTCAGTTGGTGGGATTCAATGACCTTTTATGAAAAGTGAGGTAGATTTGTGGACGGACTACCTTACTGCTGAGCTGGGGAGACAATCTCCCCAGCTCATAAAATTACATTTCATCTGCAAATTTCGCAGAATAACAAAAACTTAAATGGCATTTCCTTGGATTGATGTATTAATTGTAGTCGGTTGTATTTTCGGCCTGTATTTTGGTGCCGATTGGCTTGTAGCCGCAGCCGTTCGTATCGCCCGAAAATTGGGTGTATCTCCGCTTTTTATCGGTTTGACCATTGTCGCCATCGGGACATCCGCTCCTGAGTTTGCGGTCTCGATTAGCTCGGCCGCTCGCGATGAAATCGCAATTTCTGTTGGCAATATTGTTGGCTCAAACATCTTTAACATCGGTTTTATTTTAGGCGGACTAGCTTGTTTTATGGTGGTCCCAACCACCCGCAAGCTCGTTTTTAGAGACGGCGGTATTTTAATAAGCACTACCGTTCTTCTGATCATCTTCTTTTTAGATGGGTTCATGGTTTGGTGGGAAGGGGTAATCTTCCTGACCATTTTGCTCAGCTATATCGGCTGGCTCATTTATCAGCAAGAGGAAATTGATGAAGAAATAGATGAAGAAGATTTTAAATGGTCCGATGTTGTCTTGCTGGTAGTTGGGATCGCGATTGTGATTCTTTCTAGCACGTGGTTTGTCAGCTCCGCATCTGAGATCGCTGAATTTTTCAATGTTTCAGAATACGTGATCGGAGTGACCATCGTGGCATTCGGAACTTCAGCACCTGAGATCGCAACCTCTGTTGTTGCCCTTGTCCGGGGTGATACCGATGTTTCGGCCGGAAATTTGGTTGGTAGCAATTTGTTCAACCAGCTTGGTGTGCTAGGCCTCGCCTCAATCATCACACCCGGCCAGCGGATGATCATCGAGCCAAACGTTGTTGAAAGTGCGTTTGTGCTTTTGTTTTTAACCCTTATGGTTGTGTGGGTCATGCGCACCGACTGGAAAATCACCCGAGCAGAAGGGATTTTCCTGTTTATTATCGCAGCGCTAAGTTGGACACTAAATTTTTACGACACTACGATCACAAGTTTGATTAGCGGCATATTCTAATTCCCCCCAATTTAAGATTTCCCGGATTTATCCGGATAATCCCATTACAACGTCCATACCCTGCCGATAGGCGGGGAGAATTATCTAAAGTAAGGAGAATGAAAAAATGGAACGTAGAGATTTTCTGAAGATGGCTGGTGCTGGACTGGCCACAGCAGGTTTAGCTGCTTGCGGTTCCAATGAACTGGCTCAAGAAGCAGCAAGCGATACAGCGTTACCTGAATTGACTTGGGATATCGCCACAAGTTGGCCACTGTCTCTAGACACAATTTTTGGTGGTGCTGAAACATTTGGTGCACGCGTTGCAGCGATGACTGGCGGTAAATTCCAGATCAATGCACGTGCGGCCGGTGAAATTGTTGGTGGTCTTGAGGTTTTGAATGCTGTTGAGGAAGGCTCAAACCCGATTGGTCACACCGCATCTTACTACTATGTTGGTAAATCAACCGCTACCGCGTTTGGAACTGCGTTGCCATTTGGTTTAACCGCTCGTCAACAAAACGCTTGGTTGTACGAAGGCGGCGGTTTGCAATTGATGCAAGATTTCTATGCTGATCGTTTTAACGTAATCCAATTCCCAGCTGGTAACACCGGTGCTCAAATGGGTGGTTGGTACAACAAAGAGATTAACACCGCTGCTGACCTCGAAGGTCTGAAAATGCGTATTCCTGGTCTTGGTGGTCAGGTAATGACCGAGCTAGGCGCTACAGTACAGGTTCTACCTGGTGGTGAAATCTTCCAAGCTTTGGAAACAGGCGCAATCGACGCGACTGAGTGGGTTGGTCCTTATGACGACCGCACGATGGGCTTTGATCAAGTTGCTCAATACTACTACTATCCAGGATGGTGGGAGCCAGGACCGACACTTGAAGTTCAAATCAACCTAGATGAATACAACGCTTTACCTGAGATCTATCAAGAGATCATCAAGAGCGCTGCGTGGGAAGCTAACACCCAAATGTTGGCCAACTACGACTCTAAAAACGTTGTTGCCTTCGGTGAGATTTTGGACGAAGGTAAAGTTGAAGTTCGTCCGTTTAGCGATGAAGTTCTACAAGCTGCTGAAGATGCGGCCTTCTCGCTCTACGACACCTTCTCTCAAGAAGACAGCGACTTTGCGACCATCTACAAAGAGTGGAAAACATTCCGTGACGGCATCCAGAATTGGCACGGTATTCAAGAAGCACGCTACCTCGAGTTCTTAGGGAAATAATTCTTTTCTGAACTCAGGTTTCAGGCAGGCCACACACTCGTGGCCTGCCTACCCATATCCTGTAAATTTTTGACCCCACTGCCATTTCCCACTACTAGGGTAGCTTTAGGTTTCCCCGGTTAAAGCTGGGCCTGGCTGATGGATTCAAACTGTCTATGCAATAAAAAAGGAGAAGTTGGATTCTATGAAAGCCTTGAAGCCATTTGTTGATTTCTCAGATAGGCTCACAGAAGCTTTTGGTACAGTGGCGCAATTTATTGTTCCATTTTTAGTCTTTATCGGCTTTGCCAATGTGGTTCTGCGCTATACGGGTGAGCAGCTCGAAGTGAAATTGACAAACAATGCGATCATCGAGACTCAGTGGTATTTGTATACGCTGGTGTTTTTCTTTGGGTTTGCTTACTTGCTAAAAAACGACATCAATGTACGAGTGGACTTTTGGTTTGCTGAACAGAGCGAAGAGCGCAAAGCTTGGATTGATCTGATCGGCCATACCATCGCACTTATCCCCTTTTGTTTCTTAGCCCTTTACGCCACTTTTAATCCTGTTTTGACCTCTTGGGGGCACAAAACAAGCGCCCCTATTTTTGAGGGGTGGGATCAGTGGGATGGGACCCGTGAGCGGCTAGACAACTATCGGGAAGCATGTACGGCCGATCCCGAGTGTAGTCGGCTGTCATTTGATAGTTTTCAGCGTTATATCAACATTTTGCCGTGGGAAGTTTCACCAGATGCCGATGGGTTACCCCGTGCACCGATTAAAACCATGGTATTGGTTGCTTTCATGTTGTTGTTGATTCAATCATTTGCTGAATACATAAAATTAATCGCTATCCTGCGTGGGGACGATACGTTTAAACGTACCGAAGCCGATGCACCGATCAGGATCGAATAAAAGGAAGTAGAAAAACACAATGACTGGTTTTGAATGGCTAGCGATAGTCATGTTCGTACTTTTTCTCACCCTGATCTTGAGTGGCTACCCGGTAGCCTTCTCATTTGCAGGAACAGCCATCGCTTTTGGTGCGATTGGCTTGGCGCTTGGCGCGTATCCCTTGGCCCGGATCGGCGTACTTCAAAATCGCTGGTTTGGCTCAATGTCAGACTTCACTCTTCTGGCAGTGCCGTTTTTCGTATTTATGGGGGCGGTCTTTGAAAAATCCGGCCTGGCCGAAGAATTGTTAACTACAATCGGTCAGGCGATGGGGCCGCTCCGTGGCGGTTTGGCACTGGCTGTTGTAATTGTGGGGACGCTACTGGCGGCCGCGACCGGTGTGGTTGCCGCAACCGTAATCGTTATGGGCATCTTGTCGTTACCCATCATGATTAAATATGGATACGACCACAAGTTAGCAACGGGAATTATTGTTGCCTCCGGCACAATGGCGCAGCTACTGCCGCCCAGTCTGGTACTTGTCGTTTTGGCTGACCAGATTGGTGTGAGCGTGGGCAAGCTGTTTGTTGGCGCATTGATTCCCGGCTTGATTTTATCAAGTTTGTATGCCTTGCACGTCGTCATCGTGGCGATCCGAAATCCTGAAGCAGCCCCCGCACTGCCACCAGAGGCGCGTGACTTAACCGGGATGCAGCTGATCGCTAAAATGATCATCGCTGTGATCCCGCCGCTGGCGTTAATCGGTGCGGTACTTGGATCAATTTTTGCAGGTATTGCAACACCAACCGAAGCAGGTGCTGTAGGTGCATTTGGCGCACTTTTCCTTGCCTTTTTGAATCGGTTAAATCTAGGTTGGTCATTTGTATTTATTGCCTTGGTTCTTATTGGGCTAATCGGCTGGCTTCCATGGTGGCTGATCATCGTAGCGGCAATTGGCATCGGCTATCTGTTAAAGGATACGTACGAATTCCCAGGTGGCGAACAGTTCAGCACAATTTTTGGCAAAATGCGTAAGATGATCTGGGAAGCGTCACGGTCTACGGCCAATATCACCGCATTGGTTTTGATGATCCTTTTTGCATCAACGTTTTTCGGATTGGTCTTCGACCAGCTGGGCGGTCAACGCTGGGTGACCAACATTTTGGTTAACCTCCCCGGTGGCTTCTGGGGCTTCATTATTGTGGCAAACATCGCAGTATTCTTACTAGGTATCAACTTAGAGTTCTTGGAAATTAGCTTTATTGTGATGCCGCTGTTTGTTCCATCAATGAAACTGTTGAACTTTACCGAAAACGATATCGTTTGGTTTGCGGTCATGATGGCCATCAACCTCAATATGGCGTTTATTTCGCCTCCGGTCGGGTTTTCACTCTTCTATTTGCAGAGTGTGGCACCGGAGGAGGTCGAAACAAAGGATATTCATCTCGGGGCGCTGCCATTCATGTTCTGGCAGGGTGTTGCCCTTATCCTTGTGATGGTCTTCCCATCGACGGTAACATGGCTTATTGAGCGTGCGGCTTAGGTATGACGGCTCCGCTGAGTAATTAGATAGAATTCAACCAAAGCCCGCTTGTGAAAACAGGCGGGCTTTTTGT
>JAHDGV010000051.1:14658-18559 GCA_020631655.1 Chloroflexota bacterium
ACCAATAAAAGATGGGTTTTTCCGGCCAAACGCTTTTCGATATCTTCGGCCGGAGTCTTGTTGCTGAACTCAATAATCTGAGCATCAATGGCGATTACTTCTTCAATCGTCCCTGTTGTAATTTCGATTTCCACTAAATTGCCAGCTCCTTTTCGTTTCCGAGCGGCAACAAAAACGTGGCCGGGACGCTTAGTAGAGCCAGAATACAGCTCCAGAAGAACGCTTGCTCAAACCCAATTGCATCAGCCAGAGCCCCAACGCCCCAAATGGCCAAACCCCGCGTGACAAAGTTGATTGCCAGCATAACGCCGTTGGCAAACGCTCGGTTTTCTGGGAATTGATCCTGCACGCTGGCCATAATGACGGGTGTGGGGGAAATTGCGGTGATGCCGATTAAAAGCATCAGCACAATCGACATCGTGCCGGTGCTGTTCATAAACAGGAGGGCCAAGATGGGTGATGCGATAAGCAGAACCATCAACATCCAGCGTCGGCCGGTTCTGTCACTGAGAGTGCCCGCGAACAGTGCGCCAACCACACCGGCCCCTTCGACAATTGTCAGTGCACGAGCCGCAATCCATTGATCTGAACCCAATACATCCTGCATAAATGTGGGTAGCCAGATTGTGACCGCCACAACCAACAAGGCGCGAAAGGCCATCAGCCACAGCAGGATCAGGAAGTAGCCTTGAGCCTTTGGCCACAGCTTGCGGAATGGAATCACATTTTTAGAGGGCTGAGCCTGTAAATTGCGGAGCCTGAAATAGAGGACGGCCGAAATGATCCAGCCCACAATCGAAATATTCCAATAGCCGCCGATTCCAAACCGGACCAGCAGGGCGGCGATAATGATCGGCCCTAACGCTCGGCCTAGCTCACCACCGGCCATGAAAAAGCTCATGCCGCGGCCGGTGTTTTTGCCTGCCACTTGCCCAATCAGGGCCGGGGCCGGCGCGTGGAATGCCGCAATGCTGACACCCGTCCCCAGCAGAATCATCGCCATGGCCCAATAGGTGCTGGCTAGCCCCAGAACGCCCATCAGTGTGCCTGTTACGGCCGGAGCCAAAATGATGAAGTATCGCACGCTTACCCGATCAGCGATGTACCCAATAAACGGGTTGAGCAAACTGGGAGCCTGTGACCAAATTATCAACGACCCAGCCAAAGAGTTGGTAATAAAAAGCTGATTGCGGATTAATGGGAGCAGAACGGGCAAAAATCCGGTGTAAGTGTCGTGTACAAAGTGGGCTCCTGCTACCGTCAGAACATGCTGTGTTTGAAACTCTTCATTTTGTTCTTGGGCTTTTAGCTCTTTAATTTCTCCGGCAGTTGACATGGGTCCTTCCTTCCTTCTTAGTTGGTTATGTTTGGGAGGGGGCAATTATCTCAGGATCAGCCATCCCCCGACGAGGAGGGTAAGCGTACCAGCCATTCTTGATAAGTCCAATTGTCGGACCGGTGTGCCGAACCAGCCGAAATGATCAATAAGTGCGCTGAAAACAAGCCATCCCACAAGAAACAGCATGGTTGCATTTGTTGCACCCAAACGGGGTACAGCGTATGCCAGTGACCCGATCACAACTAATCCGAGTGGGCCTGCTAAAAACGCCCACCAAGGAATTGCACGCCAGTTGGAAAGGTCGGCCGTGCCGGTTGCAAGTGAAATTAGAACGATGGCTAAAATCAACAGAGCTCCTAGCCCGTAGGTGAACATAACGCTCCCCATCTCGCCAACTTTTTGCCCCATTACCCCTGTAAACGGGGCCTGTAACCCGGCCGCAATGCCACCCAAAAGACCAACTAGCAAATTAATTAAAAATGGAATCATCTATTTCCTCCGTTTTCCATAAGTCGCTCCCGAATAGTTTGAAAGCTTATGAGACAGATTTTCTCAGGTCGCAAGAAGAATTGCACGGCCAGCTCTTAAATTGACGGAGATTTTGATCCTACTTGAGAGAATTATTTTTGTTGGCAGGGGGTAATATTGACATAATACTTTCTTTTTATGTAAACCTGAGCGATAATAAGCGTAGATTTCTCTAACTAAATAGAAACCGTGAATCATTAAACCGAAAGCGGAATTGACACAAACAGATGTGCATCATGAATAATGACTGTATTGGGTCAATTTTTAAGAGGCAATGCGAGGCCTGTCTGGGGAGCACCAGAACTCACCGTTGTTTCAAAGCCAAACCAGAATTTTCATCAAATTTTAGAAACGAAGTTTTATTTCAGGATTGGCCAAATGGGGTTGAAAAATGAATTTAACTAAATTGTCAAAAGAAAAAACGTTGGGAGCCACGCTTGCGCTTTCTTTCGGACTTATTGCCGTTTTTGGCCTTATGCATCAAATGGATGGGGGCCTTGTGTCAGAAGTAAATGCGGCCCCGCCAAGCGAAACATTAACTGTCACTGTTTTTCAAGACACCAATGGGAACGGCTCGTTGGACAGCTCGGAAGCTGAGCGGATAGACGGCGTGACAGTTTCTCTGTTTGACGAAGATGATGGTGGGATAAATGCGTGTGCCACAACGACGACCAATTTAAATGGTGTTGCAACGTTTGATCCGGTTGACACCCCTGACTGTAGCAGTGCAGTAGTACGCGTTGAGGTGAATACGGCCGATTATCCCGCTGGATATCTTGTCGGCCCGGTCAATACATTGGATGATGATAGTGACCCAACCACATCCAGCTACGCAGATGCTCCGGCCGATGCTTCGCCCGCGGTGCAGATACTCGATTTGAGTATTCCACAGGCGATCAATGTGTCAGTCATTAATCCGGCCGAATACACTTGCTCGGCCGCTGACGCCTATCTATTTGTCCCTTGCTACATCAACGGAGATCCGCTGATTGCCGGAGACGCGGCCGACATGGATGCCTTTGTCGGCTTTCCGTACACCTCAACCGGTTCAGCCTTTGATCCGCAAGACCCCAACAATCCTGACATTAATGTTGTTGAACCAGACCATTTGGCCGTTGGCTCACAGGTTGGTTCAACATGGGGTGTTGCCTTCAGTCGTCAGCAACAAACAGCCTTTACGGCCGCGTTTTTAAAACGGCACGTTGGCCTTGGCCCGCTTGGGCTTGATGGGATTTATGCCGTTGACATGTCAAATGGGGCCGATGTTGCAACCGTTTCTGAGTGGCTTGAGGTTGATGATGACCTCGGCGTTGATGTGGGGACCGTCGCATCAAATCCTGCTCGTGGATTAGACGCTTCAACCGATCCAAGCCATGATGAAGATGTCTTTGATAACATCGCCAAAATCGGTTTGGGTGACATCGACATCGTTGATGATGAGTTGCTTGATAGCGATCAAAATCGAGGTGATGGCTGGGTTGACCACGAGTATCTGTTTGTGGTTGATTTAAACAATAAAGACTTTTTGGTGATCGATACGGCCGACAAGAGCCTGGTTTCGACCTATGACATTCCGGCCCCAACTGCGGCTTGCACCAATGGGGAGCATCGGCCGTGGGCAATTAAATACGTGGATGGGTCGGTTTATGTTGGCCTGATTTGCGACGCCTCAACCGATACTACAAATCTTTTAGCTGAAGGGGCTAACAGCAATTTGGAAGCCATCGTTTATGAATACGATTTGACGGGTGAGCTACGTAGCGATAATCCGCCAGCATCAGGAACCGTGGCCCCAACAACCGTTTTGCGCGAACCGCTAGATTATGCGCGCGGGTCGGTTTGGAAAGAGAGCAGTTGCCCAGCCACCAGTAGCTGGCATCCGTGGCTAGATACGGCCAATCCGCACCCACTGGGTGATGCGGTGCCGCTATTTGGCCCAACCGACATCGAGCGGGAGCGCATTTGCTGGCCAACACCGATTTTGTCAGACATTGAATTTTCTGATGACGGCAACATGCTTCTTTCGTTTATGGA
>JAHDGV010000051.1:18659-21216 GCA_020631655.1 Chloroflexota bacterium
GGTGGAATCAATTGGTTTGATACCACAAATGGGGATCCCCGAGCGCCGGGCTACATGCTTTATGCATCTGTAAATACCTCGTCCCCAACGGCACAGCCCGGTACGCAGGGTAAAGCCGGTGGCTTGGGCGACCTCGAGGTCATTTGCCCTGCCATCCCACAGCAAATGGGTGATTTTGTTTGGCTTGATCTAAATCAAAATGGGATTCAGGATCCTAATGAGCAACCGCTTGAAAATGTGACGGTTCATTTGCAGTTGCCCAACGGTTCTTTCAATACAACAACGACTGATGCAAATGGCTTCTATCTTTTTAACGTCGATAATCGCACCGATTATTCGATCGCCTTTGATGCCAGCACAACTACAACCACATTGCCCGGCGGTGCGTCTGCACAAGATTTGGTGCCTACGGCCGTTGGTTCCGCCACTTCGACACCACTCAACGATTCAAATCTGTCTCCAACCGAGACTTTGACCGTGAACGGTGAAGCATTGCCAAGCGTAACATTTACCTCTGGCAACCCGGGCAACAGCGACCACACAATCGATGCTGGGTTTGCTTTGACCTACGACTTGGCCTTGATCGTCGTTTTGGAATCTGGTCAATCTCCAGATGTGACTCTAAACGAGATCGTTGACTACGAAATCATTGTTAAAAACCAATCGAGCACGAGTTCTGGAGCGTTTACCGCTACAGTGCAAATTCCTGAAGGCATGAGCTTTGAGGGTGTGACTGGAACCAACTGGACAACCGATGCCCAGCCCGGGGATGAAGGGACAATCACCTTGACATTCACCGGTGATTTAGCACCGGATGCAACAACGGTTGCTCAGCTTGATCTTAGCGTTGACGAAGTAACCGATTCACCTTATAGAGTTTGGGTTGAGATCTCCGAAGACTCTTCGGCCGATGTTGGAACAACGGATGAAGACTCAACGCCGGATACAAATACTGGTAGTGATAACGGCCCGGGAACGGGTGATGATCCTAACGACTTAGTTGATAATCACAACGATATAGACTTGGACGAGCCGCCAAACGATGAAGATGATAATGACTTTGAAGATGTGGCTGTTAACCTGATTTATGACTTAGCCCTAATCAAAACCCTCGCGGCCGGGCAAGCATCACTGGTTGCAACAGATGCGACTGTAAATTATGTGATTACGGTTGCCAATCAAGGGAACGTGCCTTCAAATGAAATTGTGGTCACCGACCAAATTCCAACCGGAATGAGCCTGACATCTGCTTCAGGTACAGGCTGGGTTTGCCCAGCGGCGGCCGGAACCACCGGCTCGTTTGACTGTACGTTGGCGGCCGGATTGGACCCAGATGGGCAAACGACTATCGAAGTGGCGTTGACCATTGATGATGCAAGCAATGCACCATTCCGTAACTGGGCTGAAATTTCGAGCGATTCAGCTGACGATTACGGGACAACTGATGAGGATTCAACCCCAGACGCAAACGTGGGTGATGACAACGGCCCTGGCTTTGGCGATGATCCCAACGACGAATTTAGCAATCACAACGACATCGGTCTGGATGAACCAGCCAATGATGAAGATGACAACGATTACGAAGACGTTGATATTGATGCCAATTACGACCTTGCTCTGATCAATATTTTGGCTCCCGGCCAATCTCCGCAAGTGGGGCAGGATGAAGATGTTGCCTTCAACATTATCGTTGGCAATCAAGGGAATGTGCCTTCGGGGGTATTTACGGTTACCAATCAAATCCCTGAAGGAATGAGCTTTAGATCAATCACCGGAACAAATTGGACCACAACGGCCCAACCTGGTGATACCGGCGAAGTTGTCTTTGTGTATCAAGGTGATCTGCCGCCGGGTGAAACTGCTACCGTTGAAATGATTTTGCGGGTCGATGATCCCACTCAGGCTGAGTTCCGCGATTGGGCTGAAATTTCTGACGACTCGTCAGAGGATTACAACACGACGGACGAGGACTCAACTCCTGACACCAATACGGGTGATGATGACGGCCCCGGCCTCGGGCAACCTCCAAACGATGAGGTTGATAATCATGATGACATCTCGCTAGACGAACCGCCCGGCGATGAAGATGACAATGACTATGCTGAGGTTGATGTAGCGTCCCGCTACGATCTTTCGCTGGTGAAATTACTGGCAGATGGTCAATCGGCCGTTTTGGCTGTCAACGAGGATGTGAACTACAACATCGTTGTTATGAATCAAGGGAATGTCGGGTCAAACGACTTTGTTGTGACTGATGAAATCCCTGTGGGGATGAGTTTTGTTGCGGCCAGTGGGACCGATTGGAGCTGCCCGGCCAGTGAAGGGGATACCGGCACAATCACATGTGCCTTTGGTGGCAACTTGGCTCCGGCCGAGAAAATCACACTCTCGCTCACACTGCGCGTTGACAGCATTGAAAACGCTCCGTTCCGCAACTGGGCCGAGATCTCTGAAGACTCGGCTGATGATTACGGCACAACGGACGAAGACTCGACACCGGACACAAACACCGGCCGGGATGATGCCCCTGGTTTGGGCACAAGCCCGAATGATGAGG
>JAHDGV010000051.1:21316-22843 GCA_020631655.1 Chloroflexota bacterium
GACTGGAGCTGTGCGGCCAGCGCGGGGCATACGGGCAATATGATTTGTACCTTCGGTGGCGATTTGAGCCCGAGTGAAGTTACGTTGCTCACCCTTCGACTTAGCGTGGATGATGCATCTCAGCAACCGTTCCGCAACTGGGCCGAAATCGCATCAGATTCATCTGATGATTATGGGGTCGATGACAAGGACTCTGTGCCAAATGACAACAACGGAAACGACTCAGATACCGGCGACGGTGGCTTTGGTGAAGATCCTGTTGTTGATCACGACGATATCGACCACGACGACCCGGCGTACAACGATCCGGCCGAAGATGAGGATGATAGCGACTACGAAGACGTGACCACCGCCATCTTGCTAGAGCTAGGCGACCAAATTTGGCACGATGAAGATAACGATGGTTTGTTTGAACCAAACGATGGTGAAGTCGGCATCGACAATGTCATAGTCGAGTTACTTGATTCAAGTGGCACTGTGATTCGCACAACCACCACGGCCAACGGCGGCAGATATATCTTCTCGAACTTGCCAGAAGGTCAGTATCAAGTACGGATTCCAACGCCGCCAGCTTCGTATCCATCCAGTAGTGATCCCACAAACATGACTGACAGCCGCATCGACAACGATGACAACGGTGATCAAGCCACAAGTGGCGGCGCAACGCTGGGGCCTCTGGTAACTCTGACACCAAACCAAGAACCAACCGATGACGGTGATGACAGCGACTTGAGTGACTTGACCATCGACTTTGGCTTCTATGATCCGGCTGATGGTTCAACCGCAGTCACCCTGATCGCGTTTACAGGCACAAGCGTAGATAAAACGGTCACACTGTTCTGGGAAACCGGCACAGAGATCGACAACTTTGGTTTCTATCTTGTCCGGACCAGAACGGCCGACATGCCGGTTGATCCTGATCTGCGCACCGCTTTGGGTCCAGTTTTAACCACCGTTGAAGGTGGAACCGGCCAAGGCGACAGCTACACATTCACCGATACGGTTGATGACTACGGCGTTTATTACTACTGGCTGGTCGATGTCGAGACAGACGGCGATGTAAACATCGAGGAACGGCCGGTGCGTATTACAACGGATCGTTTCCGCCGCTATTACTTACCAATTGCAACCCGTTAATCACCTATGATTCATGCTCGCACCATCGCGGCCGCGCTGTTTCTAGGGCTCATAATGATGGCAAAACCAAGCTGGCCTGTGGCTGAGAACCCGGCCGAGGCAACTGAAAAACCGCAGACGTTTGAACCCCGCATCACCGAATTGGCTGATGGGATTCAAGTTTCTTGGCAGTTGCCTCCGGCTGTTTATCAGGATGGGTTGTGGCAGGTAGATGGGTTTAACCTGGACCAAAATCCGGGCCATTTTGAACTACCCGTCCGGTCGCTGGGTGTGGCGTTGCCGTGGGATGCTGATCCTGTGATTGAGATTTTGTCCGTTGAAAAAGCTGAATTGCCAATGGCTAGCACGAAACTTTCAGTTGCGCCCAAACCTTCTGGCGTCGTTCGTGAT
>JAHDGV010000481.1:0-2126 GCA_020631655.1 Chloroflexota bacterium
CCGATGGCGCTGGTCATTTTCCGGCCGGAGGTCTACCACTTTAGCCAGCAAGAAATCAATCTGGCCAAGAACTTTGCCAACCACGCCGTGATCGCTCTGGAGCAAGCCCAACTGTTCCGCATGACCGACACAGAGCTACAAAAACAGGTCAGCTTTTTGAGCGCGCTTAATCAGGTAGGGCATTCGGTGAGCCAATCTCTGGTCATCGATGAAGTTCTGCAAAACACGATTGACGCGGTATTTCAGGTGACGCCCAGTGAGTCGTGCTGGATATTTTTGTGCGCCGAGCATGAGACAAACATGCGATTGCGGGCTCAGCGTGGCCTGCCCGATCACATCTTGGCAAAGCTCCACAACGCCAGAAGCTACATTAATGACAGCGTGGTCAACTATGTACTTGAGAGCAAAAAGCCGTTGCTCTTAAGCGCTGAAAATGCGGTCCAAGCGGATCTTCAAACATCTGATCTGATGATTTCGGGTAACGATTGGCAGTGGCTGGCGGCCGTGCCGCTAAAAGCGAAAGAGACTGCCATCGGGGTGCTGGGGATGATCTCGCACGAAGATCGGGCCTATACCGAGAATGAAATTGATCTTTTAGAGGCGATTGGGGACCAAATTGCGATTGCGGTGGTTAATGCTAGGCTTTATCGTCGAAGTCGTGAAATGGCAACGGTTGAAGAGCGCAACCGAGTGGCGCGTGAAATACATGACACGCTGTTGCAAAGCCTGACCGGCATTCTGATCCATTTGCAAGGGGCACAGCGGCTGGAAAGCAAGAACCCTGAAATGGCAGCCGAAAGTATCAACGATGCGCTGAACTTGGCGCAAGAAAGTATGCGGGAGGCGCGCCGATCGGTCCTAAACTTGAGGCCAATCGCTCTCGATACGCTTTCGCTAGATGAGGCGATCAAAAGCCATCTGAACCGCACGGCCGGTGAAGCAAATCTTGAATCCAGTTTTGTGCTTGAAGGCGATCCAATCACCTTAGGCGATGACATTGAGCAACATCTGTACAGGATCAGCCAAGAAGCGCTCACCAACATCAAGCGGCACGCCAATGCAACAAAGGTTGAAATCGAGATGAGCTATCAGCCGGATCAAGTTGTGCTCACCATTTCGGATGATGGGATTGGCATCGACGAAAAGCGCCCCCAAAATGGCTCTGCCAATCAATCTCATCACGGGTTTGGGCTGATGGGTATTCAAGAGCGTGTGCGGCTTATCGGCGGCGAAATTTCAATCAATCCACCTTCTTCTGACAAGTGGGAGAAGGGGACAGAGATCAAGGTAAAAATCCCCACATGAGACAATTAATTCGAGTTTTATTGGTAGACGATCATCCGGTTGTACGCAAGGGATTAGCCGCTGTTTTGGACGCTGAGGATGATATTAAAATTGTAGGGGAAGCGAGTGACGGGCATGAGGGGGTTCGCCTAACCCAGCTGTTAAAACCGGATGTTGTTCTAATCGATCTCAAAATGCCTCAGCTGGATGGGGTTGGAGCAATCAAAAAGATTTTGTACTTTGACCCTTCTGTAAAAATCATTATTCTGACGTCGTATGCGGACGATAAACATATTTACGAGGGGATCGCTGTGGGAGCAAAAGGGTATCTGCTAAAAGATGCGCCGCCCGACCGGCTGGTGGAGGCGGTACGCGCGGCCGATAGAGGAGAGTCGCTACTCAGCCCTGAAATTGCGGCCCGCATTCTGAATCAGTTTTCAAACATGATCAACCAATCCCCAGACGACACAACGGCGGCCGTGCCCGTGGTCACACCCACCGTCAGAGACTATCCCGCACTTACCAAACGGGAACGAGAAGTGCTGAATTTATTGGGGAAAGGGGTGCGTAATCGAGAAATCGCTGATCAGCTTGTAATAGTGGAGACCACCGTCAAAATCCATCTGCGCAACATTTACAGCAAGCTAGATGTGGGGAACCGGACCGAAGCGGTTTTGCTGGCCAAAGATCTTGGGTTGATTGATTAATTTGTGTAGGGGTCAACGCCATCGGTGTGCATGTGTGTCAACTTAAGGCGGAATGTGTCCACAAATTTAGATTGCTCCCATCCTTCAACCTATTTTCAATATCATCATCGGGCGAGTTAATCGCTCCAACTATCT
>JAHDGV010000481.1:2226-3751 GCA_020631655.1 Chloroflexota bacterium
GCGATTAACTCGCCCGGTGATTGACATGGACTCATCTGCGCAGGCAGGTAAACCAAGTTTAGAAGATATGCTTTTCTTAAGTTGATACCAGCGGGGTCTCCCCCTACGGCAAGATTTGCACAGCATAGAACCATTCAACATAAACGCAAAATGACCCGGCTAAACCTATCAACACCGCACAGGACCGAACTACTACTTTTCTACACCTTTAGTAGTAGTACATCTGGAAAAAGCCGATTTTTGCCGCTGATTTTTGGTCAAAGTTAGTACTTCGGGATGGGGTGTTCTTGTGCAAAGTTAACTATAGTGGTGACAGATTAAGTGATACACGTGTTTGCTTAGAACGATTAGGTTGAAGCTCAGATCAAGGTCCCAGATTTAAGCTTCAGTTGGATAGGATCGAGATCGGTTTGGGACATTTAATTTGATTCTCGATCCACAGGAAAATTATTTAAAGGAGAAAGGAACGTATGAGAAAAATGCTTCCCAAAAAATTGATCTTCGTTGGAGCTTTAGTTGCTCTGATGATGCTAGTTGTGGCTTGCCAGCCCCAAGTTGTGACAGAAACAGTTGAAGTCGAAGTTGAGGTTACCCGCGTTGTAACCGAAACAGAAACTGTCGTTGAAGAAGTAGTTGTTGAAAAAGAAGTCGAAGTTGTTAAAGAAGTTGAAGTCGAAAAAATTGTTGAGGTTGAAGTCCCAGCAAACAACGGACAAAGCTCTTTGATCATCGCAACCGCTTCAACCGGCGGAACTTACTATCCAGTTGGTGTCGCGCTTTCAACATTGACCAATGTAAAACTGGCAAATGCAGGCATTCAAATGAATGCGATCAGCTCGGCCGGATCTGGTGAAAATGTACAGCTGTTGAAAAACAACGAAGCTGACCTAGCTATTCTTCAAGGATTGTTTGGTGCCATGGCATGGCAGGGCAAAGGGAAGTACGAAGGTGCTCCTGAGCAAGAAATGCGCTCTGTAACCATGCTTTGGGAAAACGTTGAGCACATTGTGGTAGACGCCGAATTTGCATCTACCGGAAACATCAGCGACTTAGACACCATGGCGGGCGAAGGCTTCTCTATCGGTAAACGTGGCTCTGGTACAGAGACATCTGGAACCGTTATCTTAAATGCGCTTGGCTACGACGTTGACAGCGACTTTGTGCCAGAACGTGTGGGCTACTCAGAATCATCAGCCGCACTTCAAGACGGCCGTATCGCTGGGATGAACACCCCGGCCGGTCCTCCAGTATCAGCTGTGACCCAAGCGTTTGCCACCTTAGGTAGCGACGAGATTTCAATCCTCGAATTCTCAGACGAGCAAATTGCTCAAGTGAACTCAGAGTTCCCAGTCTGGAGCCGCTACGTGATCCCGGCCGGAACCTACCCCGGTCTTGACCAAGACATTAACACCATCGCACAGCCGAACTTCTTGGCCGTAACCCCAAGCTTGGACGAAGAAACCGTCTATCAAATCACCAAAAACATCTACGAAAATCTAGACTTCTTGGTGAACATCCACAAAGC
>JAHDGV010000482.1 GCA_020631655.1 Chloroflexota bacterium
CACCCCGACTGCGCCAGCGCATCGTGGCCAAGTCGTCCGACATCGTTTGGAGCGCGTACATGAGGTAGTCGAGATACTGAATCTCAGCGATCGGTTTTAAACCCCGCATGGCGAGTCCAATCCCTTGCCCCAAAATCGTCATTTCACGGATGCCGGTGTCTGTAATGCGCCCCTCTCCAAATTTTTCTTGCAATCCGGCCATCACCTGATTTACCCCACCGATTTGGCCGGTGTCTTCACCAAAGGTGACGAGGCGCGGCTCACGAGCAAAGGCCAAATCAAAATACCGGTTTAAAACGGCAAACCCCGGCACTTCTTCGGCCGCTTGTTGATAGATGGGCGGCACGCTTTCAGAGAAATTTTCGGCCGGATCAACCATCTGGTCGCTGTAAAGCTTCTGCCATTCCGGTCGGGCGTTGGCCCGCCAAGCACGCAATCGATCTGAATATTCGCACGTTTTGCCGCGGGAGATCAGCAACGCTTGATGGCTGGCGATCATCAAATCAGACCGACGCGGATACTTCATAGCGTACATCGATTCACGAATGTTGTTGAGCTTTTCAATCAACGGGGGTGGGGCGGCGGTTGAAATCTGATCGATCAGATCAGCCACTGTCTCACGGTCTTCGTTGATCGAGGCACACATCGCATCAAATGCGGCTTGGACTTCATCTTGCACAAACTGTTTTTCGTCCGCTTCAAGTGCGTCCAGGCTTGCCTCATCCGCCAACCCTTCTGCAATTAACCAGTTGCGCATGCGGGGCAGTGGATCGTGATCCGCCTCCCACTGCAAGCGCTCGGCCGATTTGTAGCGCTCATGACTGCCAGAGGTTGAATGTCCCTGCGGTTGCATCATTTCAGTCACATGAATTAGGGCTGGGATGTGATCCTCGCGGGCGTTTTTGGTTGCCTCTGCATAGACCTCGAGCAGGGCGGGGTAATCCCAGCCGGGAACGACATAGACGTCGAATCCTTGGGTGTTTTCATCACGCTGAAAGCCGGAGAGCAACGCCCCGATGTCCCCTTTGGTCATCTGATATTTGTTTGGCACGCTGATCCCGTACCCGTCGTCAAAAATGCTAATCACGGCCGGAGCTTCAAGCACCCCAATCGCGTTCACAGATTCCCAAAACTGTCCTTCGGCCGTTGATCCGTTACCGATGGTGCCAAATGCAACCTCGTTTCCATCTCTTGAAAAAGTGTCAAGATGGCTCAATCCATCCAACTGACGATAGAGCTTTGATGCGTAGGCTAGCCCGACCAAACGGGGCATTTGCGAGGCGGTTGATGAGCTATCGGGGGCGGAATTAAAGCCCTCTACCTGATTTTTCCAGCTACCATCTGGGTTGAGCGACCGACTGCCGAAGTGGGTGACCATCATCCGGCCGCCTGCTGTTGGTTCATGCTCGATGTCGGTGTGGCCGTACGCTTGGGCGAAAAAACTGCGGGCGTCGAGCAGGCCTAACGCCATCATTAAGGTTTGGTCGCGGTAGTAGCCACTGCGCCAGTCGCCGGGCTGAAACTGCCGAGCGATAGCTAATCCGGCCAGCTCTTTGCCGCCGCCACCGGCCCCAAATTTGGCCCGGCCGTTGAGCACTTCGCGCCGGGTGTTGAGGCTGACTTCGCGGCTCCGCACGGCCAAACGGTAGTCGTGTAGGATTTCTTCTTGAGAAAGATTAAGTCGGGGGGTAGAGATTCTTTCGGTCATTTTTTTAAGTTGATGGTCGCAGGTGGCAGGTGATGCAACCGGACCACCTGCTACTTGTCACTTTGTACTTTTCTCAAGTGCGCAATTGGCGCGCCAAGGTGGATTTCTAGCAGGTTGATGGCGAGATCGATTTCACCTTGTTTGGCGTAGTCTAAAATTTGCCAATGCTCAGTTTGAGGTTTGGTGAGGTAGTCCATGTCCCACCAGCCGGAGAGGGTGACGTAGCGGGTGACGTTGGCATTAAGACTGGTGACGGTTTCGAGTAGGCGGAACATGCGGGACGGCCGATAAATGGCCTGATGAAACTCCCAGTTGAGCTGGATCCACTGCCGAATGTCGGCAGTGTGGTCGAGCGCAAGCAAAATACGTTCTGCTCCGGCGATGTCGGCCGGGGTCATGTTGGGGATCGCTTTGCGTAGGGCAACTGTTTCGAGGGCCAGCCGCATCTCGAAGATTTCTTCGATCTCTTCAAAGCTGAGCGAGGAGACGATGGCACCGCGATTCGGCCGGATGTCGACGAGCCCTTCTTTGCGCAGTTGGGCCAGTGCTTCCCGCACGGGGATTTTGCTGACGGCGAGTTCGGCCGCGATTTTGTCTTGTTTGAGGGGTTGGCCGATCTGGAGCTCACCTTGGAGAATGGCGTTGCGCAGGGTGTCGGCGATGATGTCGGCGGTTGATTTGGGGGTTGGGAGGGTGGAGGGTTCGACCAGCATTGCATAATAGTATACGATTGTTCGATTTGTGCAAATGATAAAACAGACCAGACTGGTTTTAAAAACCAGTCTGGTCTATTTTATCGGTTTGGTTTGCTAATCTTCATCCAGATCAATCAGTTCAACATGCTGTTGTTTGTAAGCATCGGCCCCACCAAAAAGCTCTAAAACCGCATCTCGTTCCAGGCGGGATGGCTTGGTTGAGGTGATGCCGCTGTAGGATGAGTAGGGCCATGTGCGAAAGTCATCGACAAAGTTGTGTTTTTGCGGATTTTGATGGATGTAGATGAGTAGTTGGTAGAAGTAGCGTTCGTCGTGGACCGGTTTCCGGCCGAAGGGGCGTTCGAATAATGCACCTGTCCGGCCGTATTCTTTGTTAAATCCTTTGGAATAAGCGGTAAACAAATTGGCAAACGACCTAGAGGGTGAGCGGTTCAAACTCTTTTCAACTTCGAGACCTGACAGGTTTTCAAAACCTGTCAGGTCTTTGAGCAACTCTTCGTCTGATTTAATATGAACTAGCAAATGAAAGTGATTTTTCATCAGGCAGTAGGCATAGGTCAGCGCCATCGGTACGATGTGTTTGACATACAAAGACAAAAAATAGTCGTAATTTTTCCGTTCGTGAAATAGGTTTTCCTGGTTGTTCCCTCGGCTGTAGATGTGGTAGGTCTGCCCCCGCTGTAGTGGTTCGATCATGACAGTTCTTTCGTTATGAATGAATGAAGACCTGACAGGTTTCTAAAACCTGTCAGGTCTGTTGATTAAATGGTACTACAGGTGATACCCATCACCCTCGGCCGTGGCTTGCCCCAACGCCACCAGCGTTTCAAGCAGCGATTCAACATCTGAAAGCCGCTTCTTGGTCAGCTTCCCCTTAAACGCCTGCGCCACCTGCCGCACGTCTACCGTTCCCCCCACGTCTCCCAGAACGCCCCGCACCGCTTGCGCCTGGTCGGCCAGCGATTTCGGCCACGGCTGGGGTTCGGTGATGACGACCGCCGGTGCGCCGGTGGTCGGTTTAGGTTCGTCAGGCAGTAGCGTGGCTTGGATGACTTGTTGCGCCGCATATTCTTCAGGAGCCTGGTATTCCGGCCGTAGCCAGCGCACTTTCCCGGCCGCTTCTTCGGCCGCCCGTTCTGCGTTCAAGTCAACCAGCCGCTCCAAAATCTGCTCGTCAGTCAGGTCAGCGGGCCAGCCGTAGGCGTCAAACACCGCCGCGTCTAAATCATCATGGATTTGTTTGAGGATGCTGACCAGCCCCTGCTCGTGGATCGTTTTGTCTTTGTCTGATAGCTCTGCCCCGCTGCGCAACTTTTCAA
>JAHDGV010000483.1 GCA_020631655.1 Chloroflexota bacterium
GATCACACCTAAAACGCAAAAAGGGCAGACGGGTAAATCCCATCTGCCCTTTTTTATTTCTATTGCCAGAGGCCTACTCAGAAACTAAGCAGAAAAGTCATTGGGGGCCAAAATCGGAGCCGGGCAGTTCACAACAAATCCATTTGGATGGGTGTCTGGAACGCCTGCAAATTCTTCAACCTCGCCGGCCGCAATCGCCTCACGAATCTCCGTTGCGTTGGTCAAAATACGCGCACTGCTTTCATCGACCCAGCGTAGCGTGTAATGGTCCCAGAATGGGCTCCACGCCGGTTCACCCGCTTTGTTATCAAACACGGCTGGTTGGAATCCCATCACCCCACTGCCGGGAATACCGTTAGCAAACACCCAAATTTCATCGGTACCGCCAACATCGCGCAGTGCCTGCGTTTTGGGTGATGCGTTGATCGCCATCATCGGGGCCATGCCAGGCATTGATGTATCGGTCACGATGTACCGGCTACCGGGATAACACTGATGCAGTTTCATCTTAACGGTCATATTCTCGATGTTACACGGCTCAAACAGCTGGCCGTCACCCAATGCCGCTTCAAGCGTCTCATCCACCGCCAGCTCGCCGCCGGGCCATTTAACGATGGGGTAATTCACAAAGATGGTTGTTTCTTCAAGCGAGGTTCCGCCCTGCTCAACCCCAGCCAAAATATCTGCGACATTATCAAATGTCCGGCCGATTGGCGGGGTTACATTCACAATTTGGAACAAAGAAGCAAAGGCTTCATCAACCGGGCCAAACTCCATCACGGCCGGGCCATCAGGCTGAACGTAAAGTTTATTGGCGATGTCGTTCCCCACGGCCGAAGCCAGAAGTGGCACAAACACCAGCCCATTTTCGGCCGCAAAATCTACATCAGATGTGTCTGTGCGGATGTAGTAGATCGATTCTCCACCAACTTTCCCCTCATGCATTTGGAAAGTCACGAAGCCAAAGTCTCCGGTCCAATCTACTGGGGTTAGGCTAAAGTCTAAGACGTCACCCGCCATGATCTCAACCCCTTCAGCCAAATTGGTGACCGATGCCGCCTTCGCAGGTGCAGCAGGCGCGGCCGGTAATGCCGCCTGTTCGGCCGCAGGTGCGGCACCACCCCCGCATGCGGCTAAAAGCACCGCACCGCCAGATGCCGCACTCATTTGAATAAATTGTCTCCTGCTTAAGTTGTGTTTAGTTGTCATGTCTATCTCCTTAATTTTGACAAATGGATTAGAACCCTTGGCTGAAATCTTGAAATTTCATCCAAAGAGTTAAAATCCGCTTAATAAAATGTTGCCGAAAAATTAAGAGATCTTCCCCATGCAAACACCGCTTGACAGCGTGGCGTTGGTATGCCATGATTGCCATCAGCTTTGGCCTGAAAGGGTCGAATCTACTCTTGGAATGTCTGTGTTGTTTTCGAAGGTGACGCAGACATTCTTTTTTATTTTTTGGCTGTGCTTATGCGCTCAAACCGTTTTCTTGAAAACTGAATTTATTCGCACAATCAATCAAATTAGATGATCACATTGATTTAAGTCTTACTTGACAATTCTGGCTGGTTCCTGAAAATCTGTTTCCAACTTAGTTATTGAAATCAAAAATAAGGAATTTAAGATGTCAAACGATCCAGAAGAATTGAAAAAATTTGTTGAGAGCCATGGGGGGATTCATGCGGTTCGCGGGGGCGGTTCCGACAATCGCTCGTGGAATGGAATCAAATACAAAACCGGTTTATCGGGCAAAAATGTTGGCGCACAAAACTTGTCGATGAATTTGGCTACGGTCCCGGCCGGTGCCATCGCATACGCCCATATCCACGATGGATTTGAAGTGATGCTGTTTATCCTCAAAGGAAAGGTTCGGCACGATTACGGCCCAGATTTGGTCCATTCTGTAACCCATGAGGCGGGGGATTTCATCTACATCGAGCCGGGGATCCCACATGAGGTGTTCAATGTGGGGGATGGTGAGTTAATGGCGGTGGTAGCCCGCTCGGCCGCGGATGAGTGGGACAAAATTATCGACTACCCTTCAAAACATAGACCCAAAGAATAAATATAGGCTTTAGTCAGCACCAAAGTTACGCCAAGCAGACACATTAATCAGGAAACAGAATATCAGCTTCTTGGGCCAAGGTATCAAAAAATTTGACCACCCGATTACCTTTCTTGAGATCAGCAGGATCAACCAAGTTTAGTTTTGCGCGCCTTTTGTGCTGGTACACAGTTTGTTCTAACCACAAATAGACCATCAAGATCGGTTTAAAGCGCGGATCAATCTCCATACGCAATAAATAAGCCTCAATCACTTCCTCGGCCGTGACCGAGAAAATATTGCTAGCAGGCGATAAAAACATCTTCTTAAACCCTTCTTGTTCTAGCTCTGCCGAATATAGTTTGCCTACCATATGGTGCCAATAGGTCACAAAGTATAAAAGATCAAACAGAGGGAAGCCTGCATGATCGTCTCTCACGTCCCGATCAAACTCCCAGTCAATCACCGTGAGTTCGCCGTTATCATAGTAAATGTTCCAGGGGGCAAAGTCATGATGTACGTGTGTTAGGGGAAACTGACTGCCAATCAGTTCACGGGCGGCCGCTAAACATTTATCAAAAAGCAGGGTTACTGATTGTGATTCCCCAAAAATCGAACTGTACTGTTCAAACTTTGGTGTCAGATACTGTTCGATCAATTCTTCTGACCAATCAACCGTGCGAGAGGTAGTTTGCAAATCAAACTCTGTAATCCAACCAGCAACTTCTCGCAAAATTTCGATCTTCTTTTCTTGAGAGGTTCGGGCGTTCGACAAAACAAGTGTCAGCAGTTTACCGGCCGCCGCACCCTCAACATGTCCCCGCAATCCAAAGTATTCAAAGGTCTCAAGCTCTGCAGGAATATTTTTTGCTTGCTCCTTTAATTTACCCATAACTTTCCGCTTTACCTGAATCTCGTTCTCTGTTGTGTGATTCATCTCGACCGAGGACGAGATTTTGATAACTTGCTTAGGCACGTCTTCATCTTCTGAAAACAAGAACATCACATTTCGATTGCCCGCATCAATCCCGTTGTGCAACAACGCGGGCCATGAGCCAGCATATTTTCTGTCTAATGATTTTGCTAAATCAAACTTTTCTGACTGCGCAGATGGCTTTTTGACGGCCGTCACCACAAAATAGGGGAACAGCCACGTTAAAAGATCTGGCTTGCTAGAGAAAAGCCAACGCAAGCCGGAAAATAGTCTGGCTTTCAAAACGCTATCCTGCCAGATCATATTGTCTAAATACCAAACAACGCTTTTTGGATGGTGAAACGGTAGGTAGATTTTGGGATTGCGAAAGTTGGGAAAAACAAAGTAGAGACCAACTTCTTCAAACCCTGCGTTTTGAAGTTTGGCTAATACCCTTTTGGGAGACGAAAGCAATCTTCCGCTTTGGAGTCGGTTAACCTCCAAATACAAAGCTCCATCTTCCGCAAATTTGGTCTCACTCAGTCTACCTTCTACAGGTGTTTGATCATCCTCAAATGAGCACAGCAGATCGATAGGTTCATCAGACCCATCTTGCGCAGAAAACACGTTCTTTGGCTTCACGCTTCTCTTTAACGTATCTAATCTGTGATCAGCAACTTCGGCCGAAGTTTTGACGTTTAGCAGACGGGCTGGGTTATGAATGTTGGGTGTTAAGAACCACCAATTTGCCATAAGAGGTACAAATTAAAATTGCTAATTAAC
>JAHDGV010000484.1 GCA_020631655.1 Chloroflexota bacterium
GCTTGAGCTCTACTTGCTCAGCTACCGTCGTGAGCGTCTGCTTGAGTAGGGGATTGGCTACCTTGTTGGGGAGTTCCCACACCCCCGGTGCCAGCTTGATCCCGCAGTGTTTTGCCCCCATTCTAACCGGAGCCTCCCAAATCGCTTCAAAGGGTGCTGAATTAAGTTCGGCCGATTGTGCCAGCTGAACCTCTTCAATTTTGAACGCATCAAAATATTGGCTCATGCGGGATTTGATGATGGCGAGCGTCCACTCTTCAGAGATAAAGCCTGAGGGTTCATGCGGGAGATTTTTGACCCAAACCCAATCTCCATCCGAATGATCAAATTCGAGCGTCATGTTGACGGCCACAAGCCATAAGAACAGGTTTAAGATGTGCAAGCCTTCTCCAAGCGTGTCGGCCGTTTCAACCAGATGGTCAAGCATCCCAAATTCGCTAAAAGGAATCGCCAAGCCCGCTTTGGTGGGCAACGCGGGGTCACCCATTTTGCCAAACGCCGTCATCCAAATTTGCGCAAAAGCAACATCAGGTACAGAGGCAAAAGGTTCGCTGATCTTTTCAGCCGTCAGCCCAGTTGGTGCCAATAGCTCGGCCGGATCAAGCCCTAAATTGCTAAAACCCTTGAGCGCCGCTTTGACCGTGACGGCCGGAATCAGTGTTTGCATGGGGAAATTATAGCGATTGGCACGAAATGACAAAAGGGTGTCACCGTCGGGCAAGAACCGAACTAGATCAAGACCTACACTGTAATTATCAAGTCAACTTAAACCGATCTAGGAGATAACAAAATGTTCGAAATAACTTCAAATGAAACAAGATTACGTGTGATGTATGCTCTAAATCTGCTTGGAGGCGGAGTTCCCGGTGCAGTCATGATTTTGGCCCCAGTGTGGGCACTTGAAAATATGTTTGCAGGCACCCAAGACCCAGCCATGTTCGGCATGACCGGTGCCATCTGGATGGCGATTGGCATCGGTTCCATCATCGGCTTTTTCCGGCCGAACTTAATGAAAGGGATTTTTGTGATGCAGATCGTTTACAAATCGATTTGGGTTGCGGCCGTTGCTCTGCCGCTGATGTTAAGCGGCAATTTGACCGTTTTGCCAATGGCGATCTTTTTTATACTTGTGGTAGCAGGTTGGACTTACGGCTTGTTCTTCGGCCGGTCAGCATCTGAAAATGCAGTGGCCGTTGCCTAGGGGGGATCGATGAGCAATAAAAGATTACGACAAGTGACCCGCATTTTGCACATTCTCGAAGCCATCGTGCTGGGCGCATTTATCTACGGTCCGTGGGGGGATGGCTCTCTTCTTGAAGCTTCAATTCAATACTTTTTCTTTCCAGCGTTAGCCATCTCAGGCATCGTGCTATGGCAACAGCCGAGAATCATGAAATGGTTCAAGAGAAGCTAGATTGAAATAAAAAAGCCCCGTTGATTCAAAACCAACGGAGCTTTTTATTGCTTTAAAGTTGTAACCTAACCCATCTGCGCAAATGCGGCCGACCCCATCGGCCGGGCATTCAAATCAGCCCCAGCCTCCAGAATCGTTTCCCACAAATACGCCGCCAACGAGCGCGAGCCAATCAGCGAATAAGACAGAGTCCCATTCACATCATCCCGCACAATTGTCACTCGCGTTTTCGCCACGCTTGAAATCTTCGCCGTGCCGTTCGGGAACACCGAATCGTGCAGATCAAGCCCGCACAGGCGGCTGAGCAAATCGTCGCTGTCTGGCCCGATTAGGCGCAAATTGCCGTTGCCGTGGGTCGATTCAGTCACCGTGACCAGCTTCCCTTTTCCAATCGCTTTTTCTAGCTTAGCAACCAAGTCCGGCCCTTCGTTCGGCCCGGCCGTGACCAAAAACAGGTCTGGGCGTATTTTATACCCGCTCGCTTTAGCCTTCTTGACCACCGCTTCGGCCGTCTCTCCCTCCACAATAATTTGAGTGTTGTTCGATTGATCAATCAAAGCAACACGCCGTTCGGCCGCTTTTTGCTCTTCTGCAATCGTTGAATAAACAGACGCCATTTTCCAGCCGTCTTCTTCTTTAAATTGAGCACCAAGCCCAATTGCTGTTTGATGTATGGGTGTAAGTTTCATGTTCGTTACTGGCTGATGGCTTTTAGCTTTCAGCACATAACGTGATTTATCACGTTTCTTGTCTTAACCGCAGGGTTGACCCTGCGAGAGTGGGCTAACTTTTGAGCCTAGCTTCACCGGGATCAACAAACGCACCGTGATGCGTTGTTGCCGGAATCAACCGGCCGTTGCGCCGCACAAAAAAGTCGGCCGACTCAGCCTCAGCCATCGCCGTCGGCAACCAGCACAAGCCAATCACCTCATTCAGCGTCGGTGACAACCGGCTCGAAGTGACCCAGCCGATAATCTTCAGCCCAATCGGATGCTTATCAGACCGGTCAACTTCCTGAACAATCTGCAACCCTTCTTCCGGCACGATTACCTCACCAGAGTCTTGATCTTTAACGTCCATCTTGAAGCCGACTAGCTTTTGCTCCACGCCGTTCTCAACCGCGCGAGCCACCATCCGCTTGCCCAAGAAATCTTCTTTGTCGATTTTGGCCAACATGCTTAGGTTTGCCATGACCGGATCGGTTAGCGCGTCGGTATCTTGCCCCACGATGATGTGCCCTTTTTCAAGACGCAAAATCCGCTGAGCCTCAACTCCAAACGGGCTGATACCGAACTCGGCTCCGGCCGTCATAATCGCCTCCCACAGCGCCTGTCCTTCTGAGGCCGCGCAGTGGATTTCGTACGAGAGTTCACCCGTAAAGCCGATGCGCATCAGGCGACAGTTGATCCCGGCGACCGCCATCTCGCGGAAGCTCATGTATGGGAAACTCTCGTTTGAAAGTGCAGACGCATCATCGACTAATTTGCTCAGCAAATCGCGCGAGTTGGGGCCAGCGAGGTTAAACGCCGCCCGGCCGTCGGTGACGTTGCGCATGTGCACACCCTCACCCCAGCCCGACTGCATCCACCACTGCATCGTCTCGTACACGGCCGCGGCACCGCCCGACGTGGTGCTCATATACCACTCGTTTTCGCTCACACGCGCCGTCACGCCGTCATCCGTAATCACACCTTCAGAGTTGCACATGATGCCGTAGCGCACCCGGCCGACCTTGAGTTTTGACCACTTGTTTGTGTAAATTTTGTTGAGCAACTCAGCCACACCGGGACCGGTGAGCTTCATCTTACCCAGCGTTGAAATGTCGATGATGCCAACCCGCTCACGGACCGCTTTTACTTCGGCCGCAGGATCGCCGTAATGTTCCGGCCGCATCCACAACCCGGCGACCATCATTTTGGCCCCGTGTTGCAAATGCCAATCGTGTACCGGCGTGTAGCGTACCGGCTCCATCATTTGGCCGCCCAGCGCACCAAACTCAACCGGCCGGACCGGCGGCCGACTCGTGGTTGTACCGGTTTCAGCCACCGTCCAATCGTTTTCACGCGCCGTCATGTGGATCGTGTTAAAGCTCGACCATTTCCCTTGCGACGGCCCCATCGATGCCGTTGAGTACCGTTTGAGTAGCTCAATACTGTTATACCCTTCTGCAATCGCCGTTTTGATGTCTTTGCTCGTTACGTCCTCGTCACGGTCTACAAACTGTTTGCCGTTTTTGCCGCTCGGCACACTCACCAAATCACTTGTCCGTACCGGCTCTGCGGCGATGGCGTCGGTCAAACTTTTCAGTTTGGCCTTAC
>JAHDGV010000052.1 GCA_020631655.1 Chloroflexota bacterium
TAGTACCTAATCCATCTATTAAAAAATTTAATCAGCCCAAAATTTCCTACTACAGGGGCGAAATACACTATTTAAATAAAACTCTTTTTACTATAAAGTGACCGCACGTCTTTACTGCTGGAAACAAGAATTTATATGATAAATAATTTTCCAAAACTAAAAACAGTTTGGCCTAACCAATACAAGGAACTGGTATCTCTACAAACACTTATTTCGTTTATGTTCTTGATCGGAATTGTGATCTGCAGTGTATTTATGGTCAATACAATTGTTAAGCAATATCCGCTATTTGATCACATCATGACCGCGGCCGCCCTGCTCAGCGCAATTCTAGGCTTTTACTTTGTACGTCAAGGCAACCTTCACTTAACATTTCAAATTTTTGGCACAATCACAACCGCAATCATCCTAACCGTAATTAGCTACAGTGAGGGGATTCAAAGCATCACCCTTTATGTCCTTTATCCGTTACTGCTTATGGTTGGAATATCTTCGTGGAATAAACCCAAGTTTATGCGTATTTTTAGCATTATTTATTTGGGCTGGATAATCGGGATAGCGATTTTAGGTGTTAACGGTTATTACGAACAGGGAATTGACCCATTTCAGGTGATAACGGTTACTTTTTCATTCTTCTTTATGGTGGTGATGTTGCGACTCACATCAAACAACTTTTGGCGCATGACTCAAGATTTGGTTAATGCCAAAGAAGATGCCCTTTTTGCTAGGGATGTGGCAGAAAGTGCAAACGAATCAAAATCTGCATTTTTAGCCAGAATGAGTCATGAGCTACGCACACCGCTTAACGCAATCAAGGGGTATAGTGAGATGATTGAAGAAGATGCGATTGACGAAATTGCTAGCTTCTCTGATTTAGCCGTTGATGCAAAAAAAATCAATCAATCGGCCGAAGGGCTCTTAAAAATGATCGATTCGATCTTGGAATTTTCACAGACCACTCCAACAAGCAAACAATTAGTCGTTGAGCTCGTTTCCGTCTCAGAGATACTTAAACAGGCAACACAATTGACAGAATTTTCGTTCGTTGAAAATCAGAACTCGCTAAAAACCGACCCGCCGGCCGAAGATTACTGGGTAGCTGGTGACAGACAAAAGCTAATTCAAGTGTGTGCAAATTTGATAAAAAATGCCAAAAAATTCACGCAGAATGGCACTATCACCCTTCACGCTGAGCAGACTAACAACGATGTGAGAATTTCAGTTTCTGACACAGGCATTGGCATTCCCACGGGCCAAACAGAAAAAATATTTCTACCGTTTGAACAAGTTTCGGGGGATTATGATCGGGAGTATGAAGGGGCAGGCCTCGGGCTGGCTATTGCAAAAGATTATATTGAGCAAATGAATGGAAAGATTGAAGTAATGTCTGAAATCAATCAAGGCTCAACGTTTACGATCATTCTACCGGCCGCGCCATCTCCCGACTCGAGCGAGTAGTAGCTCCCAAAAGATTTATGAATGGCCTACTCTTCGTCGTCTACCCAATCAAGAAATTTGCCGATACCCTGCATCACCATCCAAGGCACCAAAATAAGCAAAGCCCCGATCAGCAAAAATGGCAACGAGCTTAAGATCGCTTGCCAGCCAAATACCAGCCCGCTTAACAAACTTCCCCCCACCACCAGCGTCAAAATTGCCATCCAAAGGTTGCGACGGTTGTTATCTTGGCGAATTTCTTTTGCTGTCCTATGTTCTCTTTTTTCTTCTGTCATCATTCTATTGTCTCAGACAATTCTGAAGATCTTATGGAAAAGGTGTTAAGGCTTTTGAGCATCTACTAGAGTCTACGGGCTATTTCTTCTTCTTTTCAGTATCGAAAATTTCAAGCCAATTGTCTACTTCTTCCATTGAAAGGCCCCCTTCGCCAAACTTGCGAGTGACCGGCTCTCCTTTTTTGCGCAGAGGCTTCTTTTTCCGTTTGGCGGCCGGGTCTGGAATGACAACGGGCTTTTCAGCTTCTTTTTTCTTTCGAATTTCCTCGTCCCCAAACATCGCCATCCATTCCGCTAAATCCTCTTTTGTTAAGTTCGATTCCCCATCTTTTAATTTGTCAGGATCAACCACTTTTTTAGCCCGCTCAATGCGCTTAGCCTCTTCTAGATCATTGGTCGGATTAGGCTTTGGCTTGCGAGAAGGAAGCGGGACAATGTGAATATCAGGCTCACGGTGAGGGGCTTTTTCAAACGCATTTAACCACTCTTTGACTTCAGAATCAGAAACATCGACCTCTTCTTCAGCCCCAGCTTCTGCTGGTTTTTGCCCTTCCTTAACCTCGCCCGGCTCAATCCCTTTTAGATCCTCTTGCAGTAAGACCACAAACTCCTCAGACAAAATGTATCCAATTCGTTTTTTACGGGCGGCATAAATGATCTCTCGATCGCTGGTAACCAACGTAAATTCTTGAGGGTTTTTGATCGACTCCATAAACTTGATGATCATAGAATCGGCCGTTTTGCCCATTCGGCTAAATTGAACCCGAATCGACGGCCGAGAAAGCATATCACCCAGCCCTCCAAATTCCCCCGCATCAAAATAGAGCTTAATCTTGCGCCGTTTATCCTGCACCGTCCAATCACTCAGGCGGCTTACAAGTTTCTGCTCATCGTCTGGATCTGAAAGCTGGATATCCGGCATCTTGCCGATTAGATTATGGCCATCAATGACATAGATCATCCCAAAATAGTACAGCGATTAAGCTCAAAAAAGAAGAGGCTCCAACAGTTATCTTGGTTGATATTTAACTGTTCTTACTTTCGGCACCTTCAGGTGCTTCTATGGCCGGGAAATAAATCGAAAAGGTAGTCCCTCGGTTAACTGTGCTGTGCACAAGAATGCTCCCGTTGTGCCCTCTCACAATCCCCTGAACGCCAGCCAAACCTAGTCCATTCCCCTGCTCTTTTGTTGTAAAAAATGGGTCGAAGATCTTGGACAACATTTCAGGCTCCATCCCGACCCCAGTATCTGAAACGTGGATGGCCGCGTAATCGCCCGGCTCCAACGAACGGCCGGAATGGGTCCAAATAAGCGAATCTTTCGAATAAACCAAGCGTGATTCAGTCTGAATAGAAATTTTTCCGGGCTGACTATCCAGCGCATCAACCGCATTCAATAGCAAGTTGAGGATGATTTGCTGCATTTGCGAAGGGTCTCCCAAAAACAGCGGCAGATTAGGGTCTAGAACCACTTCAAATTCAACTTTTCTAGGGATTGCAACACGGTGCAGTTCTAAATTCTCTTGAATCAGAGCGTTAAAATCTAACGCCTCGATCTGCAAATGACCTTTACCAGAATAGGCTAAAAGCTGGCGGCAGAGTGCGGCGGCCTGATTTGAAGCATGTCGTGCCTTTTCTAGATGGGGCAAAATATTACTATCATCGGGTAGCTTGCGCATGGCGAGGGAGGTCTGGCCGAGAATGGCTGTCAGCAAATTATTGAAGTCATGCGCGATCCCCCCAGCTAATAGCCCCAAACTATCGAGCCGTTGCATGTGGCTCAAAAATTCGGCCGTCTTTGCCTTCTCAGTCACATCACGGATGATGCCTAAATACGAAATTTCCCCATTCTCTTCCTGCAAAACAGACAAGCTCATCTCAGTAATCAGTTCAGTTCCATCCTTGTTCAAGCCAATCGTTGACAGAACGGATGGAGTGTTTTGTTTTCTAAATTTGGAAATATCCCTCTGGATCTGTCTCCAAAACGCATGCCGCTGATCTTCTTTAACAAGTATTTCAACGTTTTTCCCAATCAGCTCTTCAGATTTATAACCAAAAACTTTCTCTGTGGCTGAGTTTGCAAAATTAATCACCCCGTTCTGATCTGACCGAAGGATGACGTCTCTGGCTGAGTTAGTAATGTTTTGCAGATCGTTGCTTAGTTTTTCTAACTCGGCCGAATTATCAGCCATCGCACGCTCTGCCTGCTTTCTGGCCGTTATATCCTGCAAAGAACCTTCGAAATAGAGGATGTTCCCATCACCGTCTAAAACCGGATAAGCAGATTCTGATATCCAAAGATGTTTGTTGAGTTTTTTGATGTAAATTTCCGACTCGAAATTTACCACTTGTCCATCCTCTTCAATACATCTAATAAACTCCTCTCGTCGTCCCTTTTCAACATACCAGTCTGAATCGATATCAATCACATCTGCCACTGATTCTTCTTCGCTAGAATACCCCTCAAACTCCCACATCGCTCGATTGGCTCTTAACTGCACCCCATCCAACGTTGTGCGATATAGGCCAATTGGCAAGTTGTCATAGAGCCGTTTGTACTCATCTTCAAGAATGTCTGCGCGGCGTCTTTGTGTTTGATTCCCCGTTTGAACCAGGTAATAAAAACTCGCACTAAACAACGAAAATATGATCAGTATGTCTAAAAGTTCTGTTACGCCAGAGACAGGCTCTCCAAAAGTTCCTCGTTGTTCCAAAAGGTAGTAGCCAAACAGATAGATGTAAATCAGCAAGGAAACAAAAAACGCTTCTTTTTCTGAAAATACGATCAGCCAAAAAGGAAGGATTAGCGCTAGGGCCACGTGGGTTGCATTATTAATCGGATATCCCAACCAAACGGTATTAAAAAATACGGCTAAAAAGGCGACCCCTGAAAGCACAAATCCCGCTAACCTCAAGTACTCATACTTAAGCAAAAGGATGACTAAAATAACTGCAAAAAATGCGGCCAGCAAAAAGACTGTATTGACGGTGGTTCCGTTAAAAAATGCAGATGTCGCAAACCCTAGAACGATAATGATTAGTCCGGCCGAAACCACTTTCTGAGGAATAAGCCCCTGAAACTGATGATCATATAGGTCTGCTATGTTTTTGAAGAAATCATTCATTGCTACGATGGGTTTAATCGGGAAAGAGGAAACCGATAAAAACAGCAAGCTTACAAACAATAGTATGGGCCAAATCACCTATGGGTCAAGCACCATTTCGTGAATTTCGCCACTCTTAACAACGTAAAGCTACGCTGTTGCAAAAAAAAAGAGTTGGCGGGGTCGCCAACTCTTAAAAAAAGTTTTTTTGCTTGGGGTAAAAAAGGCTAGATTTTTACAATAGAATCATCGGTCCCAAATTCATTTGGGATATACCCATCTGGAGCCCAATCATTCTCCCAACGGGCCTCATCTAGCAAATAACGGAAACGATAAGTTTGGCCAGCTTCCAACGATAGCGTTGCGCTGAACCCACCGTCTTTGAGTTTTTTCATTGGATGAGATATCTCATTCCACTCATTAAATTCGCCAACTAAATAAGCGGCTTCTGCGTTCACTTCGGATGGAAGTTTAAATGTCACGCGACATTTTTCCTTTGTTTTTGAATAGCTTTTTTTAAGCATAAAATTTCTCCAATTATAAATTTAAGGCTCAACAGACTGGGGACAATCTATTGAACAAAAAAATCAATTCGCAAGATTCAGAGGCTTTCCACCCACTAGATAGTTTATTTCACAAGAGGGGAACAAATCATCCAGCAAACTGTCTGAAATTTATAAATCAGATTGAATCATTTTGCATAAGCCAATGGTCATGAATGAGGGAAATAACAGGCTCTAGGGGGTAATTATTACGATTATCCGTTTACAACTCGGTCACGTAGCTGACCACATCCCGCTTGAATATCAATCCCACGCCGAACTCTAACGGTAGCAGACACGCCATAATCACCCAGTTTTTTGATAAACGCATCTACTCGTTCCGGGTTAGACGGCCGGCCATCAAACCCTTTTGTTGGGTTAAGCGGAATCAAGTTAACGTGACACAGCATTCCTTTGAGCAAAGTCCCCAACTTTTCCGCCTGCTCGATGGTGTCGTTCTTCCCATTGATCAAAGCCCACTCAAACGTTAAACGTCGGCCGGTTTTTTCAATCGTGTAACGGCAAGCATCCATCAAATCGGCAATCGGCCAACGCTTATTGGGGGGGATGAGTTTCGTCCGCTCTTCATCCGTTGCCGCATGGAGGGAAACGGCCAGTGGCGTTTGTCGCTGTTCATCGGCGTACCGTTTCATGGCTGGAATCATCCCCACAGTTGAAATGGTGATTTTGCGATTCCCCAAGTCAATACCAGAAGGATCAGTCATCCGATCAATCGCAGTCAACGTATTGTCATAGTTGTGCAGTGGCTCACCCATCCCCATCATCACAACGTTTGAAATGCGGCCGTCGTCCGCTTTTAATTTGCGCGAAAAGTAGGCAAACTGCCCCACGATTTCCCCTACCGTTAAATGGCGCATAAACCCCATCTGCCCCGTTGCGCAAAAGACACAGCCCATGGCACAACCCGCTTGGCTACTCATGCAAACGGTGTTCCGTTTGTCGTAGCGCATCAGCACCGTTTCGATTAGACGGCCGTCGTGGCATTCAAACAAAACCTTTTCAGTAAATCCATCGCTCGAGAATTCAGTCACAACCGGATTTAGCTGTCCAAAATCAGTTTTCTCAGCCAAGGCTTCGCGCAATTTTTTAGGCAGATTGGTCATCTCATCATGATCCCCTGCAAAATGATGGTATAGCCATTCCCAAAGCTGTTTGGCCCTGAACTTAGGTTGCCCAAGCTCTTTCACCAGTGCTTCTAAATCCGCCTTGCTCAGGTCATAGAGATCGATTTTTTGCTCATTTTCCATTTTAAATCTCCACTATCCCTTCGCTTTTTTTAGCTCGGCCGCCAATTCTAAAATGCCTGAAAAAACAAATTCTGGCTGAACATCACTCGCTGGCAAATCTTCCGGCTGAGTAATGCCCGACATCACCAAAATTGAGCGCATTTCAACCCCAACAGCCCCAGCAATATCTGTATTTAAGCGATCCCCCACCATAGCGGTGTTTTGGAGTGTAGCCCCATCCCCAAACATTTTTAGCGCCTGCTGAAACATAATCGGATAAGGCTTGCCAACGACTACGGCCTGTTGCTCAGTTGCGGTTTCGATCACCGAGATCAATGCGCCTGCTCCTGGCAGTAATCCACGCTCACTAGGATAGGTGCTGTCTGCGTTGGATGCGATCAGTTTGGCCCCATGATTTATCACCTGCAGAGTAGCAATGCTCAAATCTTCGTAAGTTACACCCGGATTAAGCCCAGCAACGACGGCCGCGGCCGGTGTTTCATAATCGCCCCGTTCCAAAACGTTGAACCCAGCTTTTGACATGCTTTCGCTTAACCCATCTGCCCCCAACACATACACATTGGCACCGGCCGGGAACGCATCTTGCATATAGAACCCGGTTGCTACGGCCGAAGTCATCACCTGCTTCGGATCGATGGCTACATCCATCCCGGCAAACTTTTTGACATACTGCTCAAGGGTTTTCGACGAATTATTTGTCGCAAAAGCCCAAGACATCCCCATAGATTTTAGTTGCTCAAAGAAGTCAGGCAGGCCGGGCACCGGCCGATTGCCGTGCCACAAAACGCCATCCATATCCAAAATTAGGTGTTTAATCTGTTTTAGTGTCATCTGCCTAAATTGTATCAGAGCCGCTTGCAGGGGGCAGAAAACAATATGTTATCGAGCAAACCTTTATGTGAATATTCTACGATAACCCTATGGTCCCTTCCCTCTAAAAATCAACCTGCATATAATTCATCCGCTAATAGCCCCAAAATCAAATTCTGGGTGATTGCCAAAAAGCTATGGAAGAAAAGAAAACATTATCGGTCATCATGCCGGTTTATAACGAAGTTAAGACGTTGAAAGAGGTTGTGATGGCTGTGTTAGCCACAGAGCGAGCCCACGAACTTCTCATCGTCGATGACGGATCTACAGACGGGACACGAGAGCTATATCCCGAAATTCAAAAATTGGACCCTGCGATTCGGGTTATTTTGCAGGCGAAAAATCAGGGAAAAGGGCAAGCTTTACGTACCGGATTTGACAACGCCACTGGCGACATCGTCATCATTCAGGATGCCGATCTAGAGTACGACCCTCGTGACTATGAGCAGATATTAAAACCGATCGAAGAGGGTCGGGCCGAAGTTGTTTATGGCTCTCGCTTCCGCGGCGGCCCTACCAAAACGATGTTTTTCCTCAACATGATTGGGAACAAGTTCATCACGCTGACGGCCAATATTTTGTACAACACTATTTTGACCGACGTAGAGACCTGCTATAAAGCTTTCAAGCGTGAAGTGATTCAGGGGATTCCGTTACGATCAAAAGGGTTTGATTTTGAGGCAGAAGTTACAGCCAAAATCTTGAAACGTGGCCACCGAATTTGGGAAGTGCCAATTTCGTACAACGGCCGAGAGTACGACGAAGGCAAGAAAATTCAGCCGTTTAAAGACGGGCCAATCGCCATTTGGTGCCTCATCAAATACAAATTTGTTGACTAAACCTTCCCAACTTCAGCCGAAGTTGGGCATACTAATCATCATATTAGCAGGGAGCGCACTACGATTTTGGGGGCTGTTTCATAACACGTTTCACGCAGACGAAGCTCTTTTTGCCACTTGGGCCCGCTATATCGCCGTTTGGCGGGACCCGATGTTGCTAAATGTAGCAACACCGGTTGATAAACCTCCGCTTCTTTTTTATTTTCAAGCACTCTTTTATCCGCTACAGGGGCCGGTCGAGTGGGCCGCACGCCTGCCAAACTTTTTCGCCAGCATTCTGCTGATCCCATTAGTCGGCCGAATAGCCTTTGACCTGACCGAACACAATCACCAACGTGCTTGTCTTGGCGCGGCCGTGGTTGCCTTCTCCCCTATCGCCATACAATTTTCAGCCACAGGTTTCACAGACCCCCTGCTCACTTTTTGGATCACACTTGCCATTTGGCACGGGCTCAAGCCATCCCGCCAACCGGCCGGACTATGGCTTGGGCTCGGTTTTTTAACCAAATACCAAGCGATTTTATTTTTGCCCCTCATCCTGTGGCTTGAGCGCTCTCATCCCACCAAACTCATCAAATCAGTTGGCTGGTTTCTCGCATCTATCGCGCTTTTGCTTGTGTGGGATTGGGTGCCAAACGGCCGAATAGACTTGTTCGGCCGCCAGCTCTCATCCTATGGAGGGATTAGTTTTGTTGAATGGGCCGATTTTTCAACCCAATTGGGGCTTTGGCTAACCCATATTCCGTTTTTAGTGGGATGGGGCATGATTGGCATCGTCACGATTTGGGTCGTTGGATTATGGTTCCAATCCGGCCGGGTGAGTTTTAATCAGACTGGTCTAGTTTTTACTGGATATTCGCTGGCGTATGTCGCACTGCATCTGCTCATCGTCAACTTATCAGAACCTCGATACAGCCTCCCCCTGCTCCCCCTTTTGGCGATTGGGATCGCAACCTTGCCAAAGGTCACGCTAAACCGACTGCGAGAACGCCCTTCGGCAAACTCAGGGCTCTTTACGTTTGAGCGTGTTACGGCCGTTGCCATTGCAGTTTGCCTGATTTTGCCAGCATTACCGGCCGCAACAGGCCAATACCCGTTTGGCGGCCGGCCGACAAACGACGATGGCGCTAACATGATCGCTCAATCCATCATCGATGAGCCATACGGCACAGTGCTGTACGATCACGAATACAGCTGGCACTGGCGCTACCATTTTTTCTGGAAAGGGGTACACGTTGAGTGGTTTGAAGACCCGGCCGATCTGCAAGAAAACCTGACCGCTTTTTTTGACCCATCTGCTCCGGAAAAACGGTATATCGCCTTAAAAAGCAACGACTTGCTCACCAGCAACGTAAAAGAAATGTTATCGAAAGCCGGATATACGCTAGAACCAACAGCCAGTGCGGGTAAAATTGAGCTATATTTGATCACAACAAATAAACAAGAATAAATTAAACACTATGACAGAAGAATCCTTTATTCCACAACCGCTAGAAGAAATTATTGAAGACTTTGACTTTTTAGAGGGTCAGGAAAAGCTAATGCACCTGCTGGAGCTTTCTGAACGGCTCCCTGATTTACCTGAACGACTCATGTCTGTGCGGGATAAATTTGAACAGGTTCATGAATGCATGTCGCCGGTGTTTATTTATGCAGAAATGGAAGATGAAAAAATCGAATTCCATTTTGATATCCCTCGTGAAGCACCCACTGTGCGCGGCTTTGGTATGATCTTAAAACAAGGGCTAGCTGATCTCACTCCGGCCGAAGTAATGTCTATACATCCAGAGTTTTACCTGCAAATCGGCCTAAAAGAGGTGATTACGGGGCAACGCTTAAACGGAATGGGGGCGATCTTGCGCTACATGAAACGGCTGGCTGAGGAAAAGATCAGTTAATCAGTCAAACTCTAATCCATAAACTATTTCATAAAAGCGATCTGCGATTTAAATTGCAGATCGCTTTTTTGTTGAAATCGGCCGGTTAGTACCTTATTTGCCCATCTCAAATTTTCGGTATATATATTGCCAAAGTAAAAGACAAGCGGAAGCCATTGCTTTTTTACACGGTTAACAATCTCGCACGAAGTTCCCAAGAGAAATATACGCAAATGGAGGCAAATTCTCATGAAAGAGTATCTGACGAAAGATATCCGAAATGTAGCAATTGTAGGACACACCGGCTCTGGAAAAACAACGCTTATCGAGCGTTTGTTGTTTCAAACCGGCGTCACCAAACGCATGGGCAACGTTCAAAACGGAACGTCGCTTATGGATTTTGAAGACGAAGAAGTCGCACGCAAAAGCTCGATATCAACATCAATTGCTTGTTTTGAACGGAATAACGTCAAAGTTAATCTGCTAGATACTCCGGGCTATATTGATTTTGTGGGGGAAGTGAATAGCTCGCTTCATGTTGCCGAAGGGGCGCTTGTGCTGGTGGAGGCTTTGTCGGGGGTTGAAGTGGGGACGGAGCTAGCGTGGCAAGAAATAACCAAACGAAATATGCCAAAAGTGCTGGTCATTAATCGGATGGATCGGGACAATGTGCGGGTCAGGCGCACAATGGAGAGCATTACGGGGAGCCTTGACGCCAATTTTGTACAAATGCAAATCCCGCTGGGTGAAGGGCCTGAGTTTAAAGGGGTCATCGACCTGTTGGCGATGGAGTGTCGCTTGGGTGATGATGATCGCCGTGAGCCGATCCCGGCCGACCTTGAGCAAGAAGCCAAAGCGGCCCGATTGGCCGTAGTTGAAGCGGCCGCGCTCGGCGATGAAGCTCTGATGGAAAAGTATTTTGAAGAAGACTTTCTGTCTGACGAAGAAGTGGTTCAGGGGCTGCGCAAAGCGATGTTGAACGGAGAGATCACTCCGATCCTGTATGCCGCACCTGAAATAGGGTACTCGGTTTTACCCGTGCTCGGTGCCTTAACCCGCCTGATGCCATCCCCGAACGAAGTGCCTGCCCCTGTCGCAACGGACAGCCAAGGGGAACCGATTGAAATCAACACCTCGGCCGATGGGCCGTTATCTGCCTTTGTGTTCAAAACGCGTGACAGCCAGTATGGCAAAACCAGCTATATTCGGGTGTACGGAGGGCAACTTAATTCCGATTCAAGGGTACTGGATGCAGAGTCTGGAAGTGAAGTGCGAGTTGGGGCGTTGCAACTGATGCGCGGCCGAGAGCAAATGAACATCAAACGGCTCAATGCCGGGGATATTGGGGCCGTTGTTAAACTGGGAGATGTGTCTACAAACTCATCTTTATCAGATGGGGATAACCCACATCACCTACCAGCCATTGGCCAACCGGGGCCAATTACCCAAGTTGCCATTCATCCCGAAACACAATCTGATGTTGCTAAATTAAGCGACACGCTTAATCGCTTGGTTGCTGAGGATTTGACCCTGCGCTGGTACACCGAAAATGCCACGCGTGAAACAATTTTGGCCGGGATGGGAACCACTCATCTCGACATCGCGGTTGCTAAGGCAAAATCGAAATACGGGCTCAACCTGAGCACCACCATCCCTAAAATACCGTACAAAGAGACGATTTTGGGACAAAGCAAGGCTGAATACACCCATAAAAAGCAGTCGGGCGGGTCTGGGCAGTATGCACGGGTGATGTTGCGGCTTGAAGCTCTGCCGGATGATGAGCAATTTGAATTTGGCTCTGAAATATTTGGGGGTGCGATTTCAGCTCCGTTTGTAAACGCAACTGAAAAGGGGTGCCGTAAAGCGCTTGAATCTGGCCCTATAGCTGGGTATCCAGTGACCGGGGTGCGGGCCATTGTGTTTGATGGCAAAGAGCATCCGGTTGATTCGAAGGAAATTGCGTTCCAAACGGCCGGCCGTGAGGCGTTTAGAGAGGCGATGATGAATGCGCAACCGGCGTTGCTTGAACCGGTTTATGACGTGACGGTTACCGTCCCTGAAGAAAATATGGGAGATATTTTGGGTGATATGAACGGCCGCCGTGCCCGTGTTCAGGGGATGGATACGGCCGGAAACAGAAGCATTATCAAGGCGGAAGTCCCGTTATCCGAAATGCAATCGTATTCGGCCGATTTGCGTTCAATGACCGGCGGCCGTGGCGTATACGGTATGTCCTTCGCTTATTATGGGCAGGTACCTACCCACCTCCAATCGAAGATTGTTTCTGAGGTGCGGGCATAATGTATATGTAAACCAACCAAACAAAATCCCTTTTAAAAAGACCTGAAGAGTAGACCTTTTCAGGTCTTTTTTTGTGTGAATGACCTGTAAAAAATTCATCGACTTTATGCAGATGGGATTTTCGTAGGAAATTGCTCAAGGTTTAAGTAGTACGCTGGTGGGATATAAGAAGAGTTTCCGATGCACCAAGAACTCTACATGGAATTGGTTGAACTTCCTTTACTGCCTAAGCAATTCCAATAGCTTGAATCTCGTTTTCAACAACAAGGTGAACCCTACATTCATCCGTTGAAGTCTGAACTCCGACAGGGAAACATTTATGTGGAACACAACTATTTCGATTAAAAAGGGGACTACACTCGCTCTTTATTTTTTGGCTCTGTTTATTATTTTTGGCCTGTTTTTTGCTAACTGGGCTTCGGCCGCACCATTAGCTGCAGAGCTTTCAATTTCAAACGCATCTGCAAATGAAGGGGCTGGAGAACTTGCATTCACCGTTTCAAGAACAGAAAACACTGACGCGGTTACGGTTACAGTAACTAGCGCCGATGGAACAGCTTCGGCCGGAGATGATTACGTTGCATTTAGTGACACCATCACCTTTACGGCCGGTGGAGACCTAAGCCAAGTTGTGACCGTAACGCTGAACAACGACATCGATGTTGAGTTAGACGAAACATTTACGATGACGCTTAGTGCCCCTGAAAATGCAACGCTTTCTACAACAAATGCAGAAGGGATTGGAACCATTCAAAACGATGATAAAGCCTTTGTGGAGTTTAACCCGGCCGATTTTCCAAGTGATGTGACCGGAGCTGAAGGAAGTACGCTTAACTTTCCGGTTAACGTAACAAATCTGATCGATGGCGGTTTCTCGTTGACCTATACAGTCTCTGCTCAAACCGCATCTGCCAGTGATTTTGTGGTTGCCAGTGGGTTACTCAACTTCGCAGGCACAACGGTTGGAGAAAATCAAACAATCAGCGTTAATGCTGTAGATGACAATATTGTTGAAAATTCTGAAACGTTTGTCGTTACCCTAGGCGCTGCTAGCAACACCATTTATGCTGATTCGATTGAAGCAGCATTTGGCCGTGGTGAAGTTGAGGGTGAAATTACGGACAATGACAGTGCTGACGTAACCATTGAAATTAACTCTGCGGCCGAAAGCACGGGATCAGTCCCATTCACTGTGAAACTATCTGCCCCAGCCAGCGGGGTTGTCTCGGCCGATGTCACCACCATTGATGGCCTAGCACAATCAGCATCTGACTACACAGCGCTTTCTGGGCAAACGATTCAAATTCCGGCCGGGCAACTTTCAGCCAATGGTTCGATTGTAGTGAACAACGACAACATTGTTGAGCGGGATGAAAATTTAAGCATCGTGATCGACTCGATCAATAACGGTGGGTTAAACATCAGCACCGGTTCTCAAATCAGCGGCACAGCCTCCATTTTGAACGACGACAGCGCCACCGTCACAATCGCCCCGGGTGCAACCACGGCCGAAGGAAATCTGGGGACATCAACCATGACTTTCAACGTATCGGTTGATAATCCGGTAGATGGTGGTTTTGACGTCGCGTACAACACCAATGACGGTAGCGCAACCGTTGCCGACGGAGACTTTGTTGCCAAATCAGGCACCCTATCGTTCAACGGAACTGCCAACGAATCAAAAACGGTCTCTGTGAGCATTAATGGGGATTCAAAAATTGAACCTGATGAAAATTTAAGCGTCACGCTTGGAAATTTCAGCAACACCTTCTCACCCAGCGATCTGCAAAAAAGCGGAAGCCCAGCATCTGGAATCATTGAAAATGATGACACGATCAAATTGTCGATTGAGACCGGCAGTGTTCTAGAATCGGCCGGAACTTTGCCATTCACAATCACTCTAGACACGCTAGAGCCAGTGCCGGTGCCAGTCCAAATTAGCACCAACAATGGCAGTGCAACAACGGAAGACGGAGACTATGTTCGTCTTACCGGAGTCAATCTGGTCATTCCAGCCAATCAAAAATCCATCACATCTTTTGTCACCATCAACGACGACAACAAAATCGAAAAAGATGAAACACTATCGGTATCAATCCTATCGTTTGTTAGCGATGGAGATCAAGTTTCTGACTCGGTTCCTCCGGCCTCAACCGGATTCATTTTGAATGATGACTCAGCCGAAGTTGTGATTGTAGAGCCGGTTTCTATTTTGGAAGGTGATACGGGCAATAAAACACTCGTCGTAACCGCCAAGGTAGACAAAGCGGTTCCAGCAGGCTTCGACATCGACTACAACGTAACCGCGGGCACTGCTACAGCGGGTGCTGACTTTGAAACAACCTCAGGCACACTGACCTTCACAGGGACAGAAGATGAAACTCAAACCTTTGCGGTCCAGATCATTGGCGACGAGGATGTTGAACCGAACGAGACTTTCTCGCTTGTACTTGACAACGTAACGACCACGGACCTCAATTTTTCTGACAATGTTTCAACACCAATCACCCCGGTGATCGGAACAATTATTGACAATGACACGGCCGGTGTAACTGTTTCAGATGAGACGATTACTGAAGATGATTCTGGGCAAAAAATGCTCACCTTCCAAGTCTTCTTGACCCGGAAAGTTGTGGGTGGCTTTACGGTTGATTTTGCTACGCAAGACGACACCGCAACCACGGCCGATGGGGATTATGCGGCCGCTTCAGGCACGCTCACTTTTGTAGGTAACGCGGCCGAAACCCAAACGTTCTCAGTTCCAATTAACGGAGACACCAAGGTCGAAGACACGGAAGCATTTAAAGTCTCTTTGAGCAATATCTCTGAACCAAACGTAGAAATTCTAGATGGCGAAGGAATCGGATCAATCGAAAATGATGACACTGCTAGCCTAAGCATCCAAGCACCGATTTCAATCGCAGAAGGTGGACGTGGCGGCCAGCCGATTACGTTTACCGTATCACTCGACAACGCGGTTCAGGGTGGATTAGAAGTGGCATGGGCCATTACAGAAGATGGCGCAACTGTGGCCGATAATGACTATCAAGCAACTGTTGCTCCACTTGTGTTTGCAGGTACCGCTGGTGAAACACAATCGATCGTGATTGATGCCCAGGGAGACACCAAAGTTGAGCTTGATGAAGCCATCGAAATCATGCTTGGTGCACTCACGCTCCCTAGCGAAATCTCGAGCGCTGATGTTACGGTCAGCAATGGGCAAAGCTCACTTACCCTAGAAAACGACGATCAAGCTGAAGTTGCGTTCCAAGGTGCATCGCTGCAAGAAGGAACATCTGATACCCCAACTCAGTTTACGATCAACGCTGTTTTGAGCGCCGCTAGCGATGTGCCGGTAACGGTTGTTTATTCAACAACATCGGGGACCGCAATTGACGGTGTTGATTTTATCGGTGTCACAGGCACCTTGACTTTTACTGGGTCAACGAACGAAGTACAGTCGATCATCGTTGAGGTTCCGGCCGACTCTGACGCAGAGGAACCCAAATCATTCACAGTTGGCATCAGCTCTATCGAAGCCAGCGGCCGCGACATTGCTGCGGGTGAAGATGCCACCGTGATCATTCAGGATGATGACTCTGAAATCGAGCCTCCGGTATCCCGCTTCTTTGTTTATCTCCCAGTAACCTCCCGCGATTACAATCCGGTATTTGCCCCAGACCTTGTCGTTTCAAATGTCACCATTTTCTCTGATTCGGTTGAGGTGACGATCAAAAATATCGGCAATGCGGCCGTAACAAAGCCATTCTGGATCGACAGTTACATCAATCCAACCAGCCCTCCAACCAAGGTGAATCAAACCATCATTGATCTGGGTAGTCAAGGCTTTATTTGGGGGGTCGATGGCTCAAAAACCGGCTTCCCAATGGAGCCAGGCGATGAGATCGTGCTAACCGTAGATGGGGAATATTATCGGCCGCAGGAGTCAAACTTCACGATTGGCACCATCCCGGCCGGATCAACCATCTATGTCCAAGTCGATTCATTTGGATTAAATGCAGAATACGGCGCAGTTGAAGAACGGCACGAGATTGAAAGTGGCGCGTACAACAACATTTTCGAAGCCACCGGTCCGTAAAGCACACACGAACGCTTAAATCAAAGCCTCGGCCAATAAGGAACTCTCTTTTATTCGGCCGGGGCTTTTTTTGTTCCAAGCTCCAGCATCCCCAATGTCCAGCAGACAGAGACAAACAGATTCCGAAAAGTAGCCACAACAATTGAAACAACAAAGGCAAAAAGCTCAACCAGCAAACCACCTACACCAGAAAGCTGAGACTCCGTCACAAATCGGACGACACCAAAAAAGGCCAACACTAAACCATTTATCCCGTAGCTGACCACGCCCAAAAGCAGTAGCCATAACAAAACAGAAGCCAGATTCTCTCGAATAAATTGGCGGGATTGTTTGATAGACTCCCATGCTGTAATCTCATCAAAAACGGCCAAGCGGAATGCGATTACTCGGTATAGGTAGGCCAAAATGGCAAGCGGAATGATTAGGCACAGCAGAGGGAAAACAAGTGAACCCAAGATGCCGACAAGGGGTGGAATTTGGAGCGGTGATCCGTCTCTTACTGTAAGGAGCAGGCTACCACTCATCCCAATTAGCAACAGCAAAATTAAGAGCAGATTGATAAACAGCGGGAATAGAACGAGGGTGTCGATGGCCACGAATCGGCCGAGCAGGCTACGCCCCTTTTGCCAGTGTGCAAAACGATCTATCGGCCGATTTTTTTCGATGGCTATAACCCCATCAATTAAAACGGCCTGCCCAATCGTAGCCACACACCACAGCCCGCCAAGCAGAATCGACAGCAAAAAAATACCGCCAATAACCGTAGGCAAATTCTGAGTGATTTCACCTAAGCGTGAAATCAGGTTTTCGAGCTGAGAGAGGTTTAATTGATTAGGCTCAGGTAGAAATGGAGCAAGCAGAAGCCGGGGAACATCAACGGCCAAGGCAAACAAGAAAGATGGCAACCAAAGCCAGCGTCGGCTGAAGGTGATTTCAATTGCCTGTTTTAAAATCTTTGAAAAATTCAAAGCGTGTGCCCCCATCACTGTTAAAAAAATATAGTGATGGGGATGACTTAATCATGTACTCGCGCCGTCGGCTTACTCTAGAAAAACTTCGGAAGGCTATCGGCGCGTCACATGAGTTACGAAGCTAGGGGTGCCACAGGCAAATCATCTGGCCCTTTCTCGGCCGGAGGATTAGGAACCGCTGACTGACCGTCTAACTCCAAATAAGCGAGAGTGAACGTTGCGGATCGGAATGCGATAAAGATAGAGCTGATGAATGCACCAACTACAATCATGGCGATAAATCCGGCCACGAGTAAACCGATCGCCCCAGCACCCGGGGTATTTCCTTCGATGATTGCAAAAAATACGGGGAGGCCTGATCCGATCAAAAGGGGTAGAGAAACTACCAAAGCAATCACGCCGATGATTAGGCCAACCACGAAAAAGAGTAGGGCTAAAATCAAAACGTCTGAAACATGTTTTTTCAAAAATTCCCAACCGTATTTGATTGAATCCCAACCGTCTAATCCTTTAAAGACGATGCCACGCTGTGCAATTGGGTAAATCAAGGCGGTTATGATTCCATATGGAACAAGAAGACATCCCAAGCAAATCATCGGAATAGCCACCAGAGGAATAATCGCTTCAAAATTTCCATCTGAAAAGAAAAAGGTTAATGCACCAACGGCTAACATAAGGAGCACAATCACAATCGGAACGACAAGCAAAATCAAATTAGTGATAAACATCGGAAGCATATGCTCTCGGCCCTGAGCAAACGCTTGTCTAAAATTACTTGATCCGCCTGCATTAATCTCAGCAACCGATTGAATCATGCCTGCTTCAGAAATCAGCCGGATAAACCACAAAACAACCCGAATGATGAAGAGGATGCAGATAATAGCAACCACACTCCCAATGATTGTGGGGAGCATTGATTCAAGTGAGCCGGGATCAAAGCCAAACTCTCCAAATAAATCTTCAAATGCTTCAAAATCCTCTGTGTTGCCCCCAGTTGGGATATTGTTTGATATGTTTGAACCGCCGCTTCCCCCGCTACTTCCGTTTCCGCCTAAGGCAGCCAAGAATCCCAGAACGTACAAAAATTTATTGTTCCAAGTGATCTGCCATCCGCGTTTGAATAGATCTCCAAAATCCATAATCGTCTCCATTTGGCTAAAAGAGTTAGGCCAACCTTGAAAAACAAATGCCCAAAATCGGGCGCATGGGGTTGGCTGTGAGGCGATTTTAAAGCTGTGCAAATGGGACATTAAAACCCATGAATCGCCTTGAAATTGGGAATAAGCTCACCGTGATTCTACTCTACTTTATTCCCATTCAATTGTGCCGGGTGGTTTCGATGTAATGTCGTAGGTGACTCGGTTGATGCCGCGCACTTCGTTCACAATACGGCGACTGACCTCAGAAAGTAGCGAATAGTCTAATCTGGCCCAATCGGCCGTCATGAAATCTTCTGTAGCAACGGCACGTAGAGCCACAACCTCATCATAGGTGCGCTGATCCCCCATGACACCCACGCTTTTAACCGGCAATAGCACCGCAAATGCCTGCGCCGTGGCCCCTTTCAGCAAACCGGCTTGGCGCAGTTCACCGGTAAAGATGGCATCTGCCTGGCGCAATTTTTCAAGTCGCTCCCAATTTATTTCACCCAAACAGCGAATGGCCAATCCCGGCCCGGGGAAGGGTTGTCGCCAGACGATCTCGTCGGGCAAGCCCAAGGCGGTTCCAATTTTGCGCACCTCGTCTTTGAACAGCCAGCGCAACGGCTCAACAAGCTCAAACTGCATGTCATCGGGCAAGCCACCCACATTGTGATGGGTCTTGATCGTATGCGCTTCCGGCCGATCAGCGGCCGCGCTCTCAATCACATCAGGATAAATTGTCCCCTGCGCCAAGAAATCAATTTGCCCCAACTTGCGTGCTTCACGCTCAAAAATACGCACAAACTTGTTGCCGATGATCTTTCGTTTTTGCTCAGGATCAGTTATTCCTTCAAGCGCTCCCAGATACTCTTCAATCGCATTGACCGGCACCAAATTCATCCCGACACGGTTGCCAAATGTTTCAACAACCTGCTCAGCTTCCCCCTGCCGCAACATGCCGTGATCGATGAAAACGGATACCAGTTGATCCCCAATCGCTTTATGGATGAGCGCACCAGCCACAGCGCTATCTACGCCGCCACTCAGCCCGAGCAAAACCCGGCCGTCACCGACCTGTTTACGGATCGATTCAACCTGCTCTTGGATAAAGTTTTCAGCTGTCCAATCAGCATTGACCCCACACACGTCTAACACAAAGTTGCGCAAGATCTGGGTTCCTTTGGGGGTATGCACCACCTCTGGATGGAACTGCACGCAATAATAACTTTTAGCCTGATCGGCGGCGGCCGCAAACGGGGCATTGCTCGTTGATGCCACTGCAGAAAAGCCAGCAGGCAACTGCTCAACTTTGTCACCGTGGCTCATCCAAACTTGGATTTCATTTTCATCGATTCCGGTAAAAATCGGGCAACTTTTGTCGTTGATTGTGATGTGTGCACGGCCGAACTCTTTTTCTTCGCTCCCGGCCACAACGCCACCCAGCCGGTGGGCCATCAACTGCATCCCATAACAAATGCCTAAAACGGGCAAACCGCTATCCAGCACATAAGCAGGCAGTGTAGGTGCCCCTTCCGCATAAACGCTCTCGGGACCGCCGCTTAAAATGATCCCTTTTGGATTAAGGGACATAATCCGTTCGGCCGGAGTCCGCCATGAAAACATTTCGCAAAACACATTGGCTTCACGAACCCTCCGTGCAATAAGCTGAGAGTATTGAGAACCATAATCAAGAACAACTATTGTATCGTGTGACATATACTTTTTAGGGGTGATCGCCTGTCTAAAAAATGGGAAGGAGGGAATTTTACAAACAGAATTTTAAATTGATTCAGTCAATTATGATCAAATCTGCTATTCAGTTTTACTACCTAACAGATTGTAACACCCACATTAAAAAATCCCTCAAATCATTGTTTAGCAAGAGGCATTTGCTACCATTCGCCACTATGAAGAATCAAGATCGATCACCACTAGCAAATTTCGTAGCTGAATACAGCTACTACGCCACCCTCATCGTAGCATTGGTCGCTATGCTGGGCAGTCTTTTTTTTAGCGAGATCCGCATGTTTGAGCCTTGCCGCATGTGCTGGTTCCAGCGCATTTGCATGTATCCAATCACCGCTATGGCGCTGGTCGGCATCATCAAACAGGATGAGTATCTCCCCTACTACGTCTTGCCCCTCTCTTCGATTGGTCTGTTCATTTCGGTTTGGCACATTTTGGTGCAAAACGGAATCATTGTTCAATCGGCCGGTTGTACGACGGTCCTCTGCTCCATCAAATATATTAACTGGCTCGGATTCATCTCAATCCCAGTTTTGGCCGGAACAGCCTTTATCATCATCAGCGGATTGATGATCGCAAGCCTTAGACTCAATCGGGAATAAGCCAGCCCCCTTCTAAACAAACATTATCTTGATTTTGCACCGCCCCAGACTTTTATGGGGCGGTGACCGGTTACCCTTGTGGCGCCAGCTTATTAGCCTGCTGTCGCTTTGCTTTTCTAGGCAAGTAAAGAACTGCTACGAGTAGCGCAATCGAAAACGTAAAACCGACAATGTTGATGAGGTTGTAATCCCCAAGCTGAAACAGCCAACCGACTGACAAACTGGCGGCACCGGCCGCAACCGATACAAATGTCTCGGCGATTCCCTGCATTTGTCCCCGTTCTGATTGAGCCAGCGAATTTGAAAGTAGCGACGAACCGGCTACAAACGCGAAGTTCCAACCTAGCCCAAGCAAGAAAAGCCCCAGAGCCAAAATAGCCACGTTGGTTGCAAAGGCGGACACTATGGTTGACAGAGCCAAAACCACGGCCCCAGCCAAAATCATGTTCAAACGGCCGACCTTATCGATCAAAAACCCTGAAAAGATTGAAATTCCAAACATGCCTAGCGTGTGGAACATGATGACGCGAGCAATCGCGGCCGCCATCTGGTCATCGTTCAACGATAAGTTTAAGCCAGACTGCATATGCACAGAGGTGATGACCATCACAAGGGTCATCACAAAGTAACCCAAGGTCATCGATAAAACTGAAAGCTGAACCATCGGTTGGCTAAAAATCGTTTGCCACGTGCGGGCTTTACCGGCCGATTCAATGCTGTTGGGATTGGCGGCCGCTTCTTCGGCCGCAATCAGCTCGCCCACTTCTCGTGGATCAGGCCGTAAAAAGATAAACGTCACCACAGCCGCGATCAGCATGAGAACGGCCGCGACCACAAACGGGCCGGTGTCTGCGGGCAAGCCAAACGGCTCGATCCAGCGGCGCGAAGCGGGAACAAGATTTGGCCCTAAAACGGAGCCAACCGTACCGGCAAACACAATCGCGCCGATAATTGTCGCCCTGCGATCAAGTTGAAACACCTCGGCGCTCACAAAGCGGCTTTGATCACCCGCAGTACGAGATACACCGATAAAGAAAGATCCCACCATAAATAGCAAATAGCTGTCAATTGCGATTGAAGCAACGCCAATTAAAGCACCCAGCACAAAGGCGAAATAGCCGCTGGCTAACGCAAAACGGCGGCCGATTCTGTCCATCATCAACCCAAATGGATAGGCAAACAAAGCCCGGCCGACCAAAATAATGGTGTTAGGGACTCCAGCCTGGCTCTCGCTACCGCTCAGGTAAATAGAGATGATTGGAGTAAGTGTAAACGTCGCTATAAAACTGGCCGAAAATAAGCTTTGAGCAAAGAAAATTATTCCGGCTAAACGATATTGAATTTTGGTTTCAACTTTTTGCATAGACCAACTTTATCTTTCTTAATTGGTTTAGACCATTTGCAATACAGCATAGGTGCAAATCATTATTCGCCGTTTACCGGAATCATATTCACAGACT
>JAHDGV010000053.1:0-2291 GCA_020631655.1 Chloroflexota bacterium
TCGAAAAGGCAAAGACTAATCCCAGCACGGTTAAGGTTGGGACGATGGCGTTTTTCAGCGCCAGCTTGAACAGGATTTCCCTGCGAGACAGTCCGGCCGCCTGTGCCGCCGAAATGTACGTCTCTGACAGAACCTCAAGCATCGATGAACGAGTCATGCGAGCGGTGAGGCTAATCGGATAGGTCGCCAAAACAAACGTGGGCAAGATCAAATGCCACAGCGCGTTGCGCCACGCGGCAAAGTTACCGGTGATCAAGCCATCAATAATGTAAAAGCCGGTAACCGTATCGATCGGGTTGCTAATCACAAATTCTCGGCTGAGTCTGCCCCCCAGCGGTAGCCATCCCAGCGAACTAAAAAATAGCAGTTGCAGGATCAGCGCCAGCCAGAAGGAGGGGATCGAAACCCCAGCAATCGTGATCACACGGCTCACCTGATCGATCCAGCCACCCCGATTGGCGGCCGCCAGCACACCCACAGGGATGCCGATGGCTACAGCCAACACCATTGACAGAATCACGAGTTCGAGGGTAGCGGGCACAAAAATTTTTAGGTCATCGATAATCGGCCGTTTGGTACGGAACGAAATACCAAAATCCCCCTGTAAAACCCCCGTTGCATAGTCAAAAAACTGCACGGGCAACGGCCGGTCAAGGCCAAACTCAATCCGCTTCGCCTCCACCGTTTCTTCAGAGGCGCGGACCCCAACAAACAGGCGCACAGGGTCGGCCGGAAGCACGCGCGATACAAAGAAGGTGATAATCATCACCCCTAGAATCACGATGACTGCAAGGCCGAGACGGCGGATGAAGTAGTTAAGAATTGACACAGGGTAAAAGTTATGAAGTGATAAGTGTGAAGTATGAAGTGGTTTGAGCACCAACTTTATACTTCACACTTTAGACTGAAAACTATCTCTCGAGGTCGTACACTTGAACAACGGTGCCATATGCTGGGCTGTAGTAATAGCCGCTCAAATCAGAACGGATTTCCCACACCATCGGCATGTCATAGGCAAAGATGGCGGCCGCATCATCAATCAAAATCTGATTCGCTTGTTGGAACAGATCAATCGCCGCTTCTTCATTCAATGCGGTTTCTGCGTCAGCATCAAAAATCAACCCTTCAAACTCTTCATTTGAATATGCCGCAACGTTGAAATACTCGTCAGTTGCAAATGGGCTGAAAAGTGGGTCAAACGGGGTCACATAGGTTGGGAACCAGTTGAGTGATACCGCATGATGCGCAGATTCCGGATCGTTCCAGAATGCGTCCATCGCCGCGTTGAAGTCGATGACTGTGATATTTAGGTCGATGCCCAACTCACGTAGAGCCGGAACCCAAACCTCACCCAACTGTTCGTTGGTAGGATCCCCTTCGTATGCCCAATACTCGATCTCGAAGCCACCGTCTGGCATGCCAGCTTCAGCCAAAAGCTCTTTCGCTTTGTCTAGGTCTTGAGCTGGGAATCCAGCACCGGCCGCACCCCACATTGACTGTGGAATTGCGCCAACGGCCGGAGTAGCCAAACCGCCAACGAGGTTAGCGATTACTTCTTCGTATGGATAGCTGGCCGCTAGTGCTTGGCGAACTAGAACGTTGTCAAGCGGTGCTTTGGCCGTGTTCAACATGATGAACTGGTTGGCATATGATGGCTCGATTTTAACTGAAACACCGTCTTCTTCTTGGAGAGATGCGATGTTTTCAAAGTCAAGCTCACGGGTGAGGTCCGCATCACCTGAGCGGATCATTTGCTCACGCACAGTTGGATCAGCTACATACTCAAACACAACGGTGTCGAACTTGTTGCCTTCCCAGCCACCCCAATAATCTTCGTACCGTTCCATGACGATGCGAGCACCGGTTTCACGGCTGGTAATTTGGTATGGGCCAGTTCCTGCGGTACGCCCTTCGGCAAACCAGTCAGCCCCATTCTCCAATGCATTTGGGCTAACCATCCATGCGCCAAACGCACTTGAAAAGATTAGGTCAAGTTTTGCTGGCCATTCGTTGGTGAACTTGATTGTGTGATCGTCAACAACTTCAATTTCTGCGATTGGGCCAAATACCCAAGAGGTTGCAAAGTCGCTGTCACGGACGTTTTCGACCAGCGCTTTTACAGCGGCCGCGTTAAACGGTTCTCCGTCGTGGAAAGTTACATCCTGGCGCAACACAAAGGTCCACTCCATCGCATCGTCACTGCTTTCCCAAGAAAGAGCTAATTCAGGCGAGATTTCTACATCACTGCCGGGTGGGTTGTAGTGAGTCAGCGTTTCATAAGCTTGCCCCAA
>JAHDGV010000053.1:2391-15972 GCA_020631655.1 Chloroflexota bacterium
TCCGGCCGCGTCGATTAAATCCTCATTTGAGGCATGCTGGAGCTCTTTAATTGCATCGCGCAACGCCTCACCCTTATCCGTTAGCCGCACATGTTGACGCCGCCGATCCACGGCCGAGCGTTCTCGCACCAGCAAGTTTCGCTTTGTCAGGCTGTCCAAAATCGTCACGAGTAGCGATTGCTTGGTCCCTGTCTCACGCGCAATTTCTTTTTGCGACGCCTCAGGATTGTTTCCAACAAACTCGATAATTGTGCTTTCTTTGGTTGTGAGTCCGATCTTAGCAAGATGGGGCATGCCAAGATCGGTCGCTTTTACAAACATCAGGGCGGCTAAATGACCAAAAATAGTGCGCAGATAGCTGTAATCGTATTCTTTTGGTGTGGCAGTTATGATGATGCCCCTTCGGGGTGAGCCGATTCAGGGTTCTGGGCCACGTCCCATTCAACCTGCAAATGCTGTACGCCTCTGAACAACAATGTTGGTAGATATTCATACGCTTGATCTTTTACCAATTGCAGGTGGGGCAAGCGGCGGGTTAGCTCTTCGAGCATGATCCGCATCTCGAGCCGAGCCAACGGCGCACCCATGCAGAAATGAGCCCCATGCCCTAACCCAAGGTGTTTTTTCGCATTGGGTCGTTCAGGATCAAACTGGCTCGGATTTGGGAATAGTTCTTCATCGTGATTGCCTGAGCCTAGCATCATCATCACTTTCGATCCGGCCGGGATGTCTACACCGCCAATCTGGGTATCTTTTGTTGCAATGCGTCGCCATGCAAAAATCGAGGTATCAATGCGCAGAATCTCCTCAACCGCATTGGGGATCAGGCTGGGATCGGCCACCAGTTTTTCCCACTGTTCGCGATCCTCTAACATCGCCTTGATCCCGTTGGCTGATGCCTGCGTTGTGGTTTCATGCCCGGCAAACTGCATCAAAAACATCACATTGGTTAAGTAGTTAATCGTGAATAAGCTTGGATCTTCTTTGTGCATTCGCACCATGTCGCCCAAATAGTTATCCCCCGGATTTTCATACGCATCGTTGACAAGTTTTTGGGTGAACGCCCAATGTTCAGCCATATTCCCCATCATCGCGATCTGATCATCTTCAGTCGGCCAACCAAAATTAACCAGCGCCCGATCTCCACCCAGCTTTTTCACAAAAACAGCATCTTCATCTTTGGCCCCCAAAAATATAAAGATGGCTAATGCCGGAACCTCATAGAGCAGTTGGCTCACAAGGTCAGCGTTTCCATCTTCTATAAAAGCATCGATGTAGCGGTTTACAATCGCGCGGACCTGTCCTTCAATCTGATTGACCCGTTTGGGGGTAAAGGCGTTGCCAAAAATACGCCGGTGGTGCCGATGGGTTTCAGGTGATTCATCGACTAGGCATGGTTCAATGCCGATATCTTGCTTATCCCGCTCGGCCGCGGCTGCCGGGCACAGCGGCTGTACCGGGTGGCGGGCCACAGCGGCTGAAAAGGTGTCTACATCTTTAAAGATTTCGAGCATTAGCTCGTACTTCATCACGATGTACATGTCTTCGATGGGGCTGTAAAACACAGGTTCGGTTGGGCGAGCTTTGTCAAAAAAACGGTACGGGTCTTGCAGGTATTCTCCATCTGACGGCCGGAATTCGGCCGCCATCCCGTGCATGGGGCATTTCGACATTTCAGCCCGCCGAGTTTTGTATGCCTCGTATTCTCCCGTCACATTTTGGAACATGCCCAATTCTTTTAGATCAGTTGTCATTTCGGCCTCGCAATTTATAGATTGAAATTAAATCATACAATTTTGTACGATTTTAACTCGCGTCTTCAATTTAACAAGGCCAGATATTTTTTAATCTGTCAAAGTAGGATTCTATAAAGTATGAAATCTAGCATTTTGTGAGAGCGTCATACCCGCGCAGGCGGGTATCCAGTGCCAGGTTTAGCGCTAGATTCCTGTCCCTGTCTTCACAGGGATGACGCGCAGGAATGACATCTGCTAATGAAAATTTGAAAAACTTACTTTAAAGAGTTGTAGGTTATCCAAACAAAGTTAGCCCGTTGTCTTTTTGAGCGTGTCTTCCAATTTCATAATCGCTTCCTCAATCGCGTTGATGCGAACCGGCTTGCTGATGTAGTCATCCATACCGGCCGACAGATATTTCTCTTTGTCACCCGTCATCGCATTGGCCGTCATCGCAATGATCGTCGGCCGTTGGTTACCCCATCTTTCGCTAATAATTCTGGTTGCTTCAACCCCATCCATTTTCGGCATTTGGACATCCATAAAAATGATGTCGTAGGGTTTTTCTGAAAGCATGCTGATTACCTCTTCACCGTTTTCGGCTAAATCTACCGTCAGCCCCAGTCGCTTAAACATGCTGATCGCTACTTTTTGATTAACCTTGTTGTCCTCCGCTACCAAAATATTGATATCAAATTGATCCCCTAGCAATGGGCCGGCTTCATCTTCTAGCTTAATAAATTTCTGGGACGAATGTTTAATGCCAGACAGAGAGTAGACAATTGCGTTGAAAAGCTCCTCCATTTTGGGCGGCTTGGTTACAAATCTAGATAGCCCTTCGATATTCTTTTTCTTCGGTTTGTTAGTCAGCGGCGCACACAAAATCAATGGGGGTGCATTGTGCGAGATCAAAAGCTCATTCAAACCAGATTCCCCATTTTGATCATTAATTTCTAACGCGTTTAGATCAAGGAAAATCGCATCAATTTCATTTTGATGCTCAGCCAAGGTTAAAAAGGCTGACATTCCAGATGGCTGCCTATCAACGATAAGGCCCCAAGATTCGAGCTGCCTAGCTAAGATCGCTTGGCTTGGCTCGTTGTCATTAATTAGCAAAACACGTTTGCCCCGCATCGTTTCGATTAAGCTTTGGTCTAAGTGGCTTGAATTTGCTGTGACAGCATTGGCCAAGATGGTGAAGCTAAAGGTTGAGCCTTTACCTTCTTCACTTTGGACCCACATGTCGCCACCCATCAAGGTGCTGAGCTGTTTACTGATCGCTAAGCCCAATCCGGTTCCGCCATATTTGCGGGTGGTTGAGGTATCTACTTGGCTAAAAGATTTGAACAACCGCTCGACTCGATCGGCCGGAATGCCGATGCCGGAATCGGCAACTGAAAATTGAATCAGCGCCGGTTTCTGATCCGAAATCACCCGCACGCTTAAGCAGATCTCACCCTCGGCCGTAAATTTGATCGCGTTCGAGAGTAGATTGATGATGATTTGGCGCAGGCGGGTCACGTCCCCTTCGATTTCTTCGGGCACATTTTGATCGTAATCTAAAAGAAGCTCTACCCCTTTTTCGTATGCTTTGGGTGCCATTAGATCAAGAGCATCTTCCAAATTACTGCGCAAATTAAACGGATAGCTTTCGAACTCTAATTTACCAGATTCGATTTTTGAGAAATCTAAAATGTCGTTGATGATGGTTAAGAGCGATTCCCCACTGTTTCTGATCGTTTCAACGTAACCAATTTGCTCTTCGTCTAGCGAGCTTTCGATGAGTAGGCTGGTCATCCCGATTACCCCGTTCATGGGGGTGCGGATTTCATGGCTCATGTTGGCCAAGAAGGTGCTTTTGGCCTTGGCGGCTGCTTCGGCCGCTTCTTTGGCCGCTTTTAGCTCTTTTGTCCGTTCAAGCACAAGCTGTTCCAGATTTTCGTTGATCCGAATGTTCTCGTCATTGAAATGAGCATTTTCAATTGCGATAGCTGCCTGGTTGCTAAAAAATTTAAGCGGGGCCAAGTCATCTTGACTAAAGCGGCCGGCCTTCGATCTATTCTCAACATAGATCGCCCCGATAATTTGATTTTTAGTAATCAGCGGCGCACACATAATCGAGCGTAGCTGCATCGTCATAACGCTGATCGCGCTAGCAAAACGGGGATCAAACAGCGCGTTGCGAATCACGAGCCCCTGACGTGTGTTGATCACCTCGTTCAAAATAGAATGGCTAATCGGATCTGTTTGTGTTTCAGACTGGTCGTTCTCTTCGTTTACATCTCTGCGAACCTTGTATTCAATCGCACCCCCTGAATCGATTAAAACGATGTACCCTTTTTCGGCACCAACAAGAGATAAAACTTCGTCGATGACAAAGGTTAAAAGCGGGTCAAGATTGCGCAACTCAGACATTCTGTGGCTGGCCGCAAGCAAGCGGGCCAAAAGGGGTTCCCCTTGCAGGACTTTTCTCTCGCCTCCATCTGCATTGCTTTGATGAGGATCGAGATCGCTAATTAAGCTGTCTACATATTGCTCCGCTTTTTCTGAAGGGGCAATTTCTTTGGATTTGTTTTTTGTTTCTGGATATTTCGGCATTTCTTTTTCGACCTGTGCTGTCTCTGCTGAACTCGTCTGCTCGAGCAGTTGAATCAGGGCGTCAACCTGATCAATTTTTTGTGGGAGTTGGCTAAATTCAGCCATGCTCCGGGCTAGATTTAATTGAGTTCGAGCCATCTCAAATTGCTTCGTTTGAATTAACCAGTCGCTATAACCGATCACGAGGCGTAACCGTTCATAGTGCATGACTGCAACCGGGAATGCGGCTTCAAAGTAGGCGGCCGGAGTAGGCTCTAGCTGGGTGATTGCGCTGATCGCATCTAATAAATTTTGATAATCTGCTGGCAAGTCAGTTCGGCTTTCACAAATTGCAATTGTTTGGGCCACTGCGAGATGAACCAACCCTTTTGATTGATCTGATCCGATGCTTTGCTGGACCTCAAAATGGCGATGGGCCGCATCTAGAACTCCCGAATAGTCGCCCAAGGCCAAATGGCTAAGGGCCAAATAGCCAAAGGTAAAGCCTGAATCGGTTAGTACATTTAATTCGCTTTGGAACGAAAAGGTGTGCTCAAGCTGATCAATCGCCCGCTTATAATTTTGCTCATGAAAATACAGCTTACCAAGAGCCACTTTAATGTTCGAAAGGCCGTATTGATCCCCGATGCCCTTTTTGATCTCGGCGCTTTCATGATAATAGGTTGAAGCTTGCTCATACTGCCCACGATACATGGAGAGGTTACCTAAATTGTGTTTGCTGTAAGCGATCGCTTTTTGGCTACCAATCGCTCTGGCAATTTCCATACACCGATTAAAGTTAATGCTGGCTGATTCATAATCTCCCTCTTGTTCACTAATTCCTCCTAAATTATTAAATCCCACAGACATCCCGATCTGGTCACCCAAAGATTCACGAATTTCAAGGCTCTGTCTGTATTGTTTTTGTGCCAGCTCGTAATCACCGCTTAAAAAGTTGATGATTCCCAGATCGTTAAAATTTTTGGCGATCCCGGCCTTATCATCCAATTTTTCGTTGATCGCTTGGCTCTCTGTCAGATATTTTGATGCTTTGCTGTAATCCCCCTTATAGAGATGGGCGCTACCAATGCCGCTTAGGCATTTTGAAATTCCGTCTTCATCATTTAACCGGTTGAAAATCTCCAGACTGTCCTGATAGTGGGCCTCAGCTTGGTCATAGTTGCCCATAAAAAAGGCGGTGCTACCTAATTTGATCAGGCTCGAAGCGATTTTTTCGGGGTTCCTTAACTCGGTGGATAGTGCATGGGCCAATTCTGCATCCCGCTTGGCTTGATCATAATCCCCTTGGGCTGCGTGCGAAGATACTTTGGTCAGGAGTAGCTGGATGCGGCGTGGGTCATCGGCCGCCAGAATGTCTAATCCCCGTGCAATTAACCTTCTGCCTTGTTCAAAATTGCTGACCCTATCAACCAAATGCTTGGTGCCGGGTAGCAGATATTCCAACTCTTTGACTTCATTCCCGGCCGCCTGCCAATGCTCTTGTAGTGCTAAATTGTAGCGCTCATCAGCTGGATAAAGGGCCTCAATCGCCTCAGCTACTTGCTGATGAGCCGCTTGTTTTTGCCCTAGTGGCAGATCATTCAAAACCGCCTGCCGTAGCTTGTCATGGCTAAAAATCCACTGATTGTCTTTTACCATGAGCAAGGCGGTGTCCAAAGCGCGTTGGAGCCATGCCTCGACATCAGCCTCGGCCGCAAACGCCCCGAGGAGCCGCTGATCCAGTTGACGACCGGTCACGGCCGCGATCACAAGGAGTTCTCGATCTTCAAGTGGTACATTGTCGATGCGGCGTTTAAGTAGATTGTTGATTCCGTTGGTGATCACCTCGGTTGGAAGAGTCAACTCCCCAATTTTTGATAGATTGCCCGCTTCGGCCGCCAAGGCTCGCATCACCTCGACAATAAAAAAGGTATTCCCTTCAGTTTCGCGGGCCAGCAGTGAAACGATTTTTGAAGTGTCAGCCCCATCTCCCAAAATGGCATGGCTTAGCTGGCCGATTTCTGTTTCAGTCAACCGCTCTAAAACGATGTTGTTTGTACCGGCCAGATTTTTGGTCAATTTGGGCGTCTCATCATGCCGATAGGTGCCAACGACCATGACGGCCGGTAGTTGCGGAAGCACCTTTAACATCTGTTTAAGTGGAGCAAGGCTTTCAATGGCCCAGTGCAAATCTTCCAAAACGATGACTGTCGGCTGTTGCTGCTTTTGAATGGCGGCGGTGATGGTTGACGTTAAGCGTTGCTCTGCGGCCGAGCCGCTCAGAGGAGGTGCTACGGGGATTTCTCGCCCTAGCAGGGTGCTCAAGCTCGGTACAATCTCTTGCAAAATACCGGCCTCTAAATCTGAAAGATCAGCATTTAGCGCAAGGTTTAAGATAATGTCGTGCCACAGCTGGTATGGCGAGCCACCATCTTCTACAGTTTGCCCATCTAAAACCTGCCAGCCGGAGACCAAGGCGCGTGTGCGGAATTCATCGATCAGGCGGCTTTTGCCTGCACCGCTTTCTCCGCCGACTAGCCAGACCGAACCCGGCCCGCTTTTTGCCTGCTGCAAAGCGTCTGTCAATTGGGCCAGCTCAGAATCACGGCCGACAAACTTGGCGGCCTGTAAATAGCTGTCTCGAATGGCGGAAGTTTCTGCTACTGGCGGTTGGCCAAGCGCGTCAGAGAGTATTGCGAGGGTGGCTTGGGCGCTGGCTGGCCGGTCAGCCGGATTCTTTGCCAATAGCTGGCTAAGGAGCGGTTGTAGACGACTGTCTATCTGACTCCAATCGGGATCAGCATCAAGTACCCGATCTACAAAGCTAAAATCGAACGGCTCAAACGGATGTTTGCCGGTCAGCATTTGATACAGCAAAACACCGACGGAATAAAGGTCGGCCGGTTGTTGATAAGACTCTCCATCAAAAATTTCGGGCGCCATGTACAGGGCGGTTCCGGCCGAGCCAGATTGGTCCAGTGGCTGATCAACGGCCAGACCAAAGTCGAGCACTCGTACGCTTCCCGCTACAACCTGCACATTTTCAGGTTTAATGTCTCGGTGAAGAACCCCGCGCCGATGCAGATATGCCAGAGCTTGGAGCAGCTCTTGAATCAGTTGGATTTGTTGATCAAAGGTGTTGCCTCGGCCAGCTTCGAGAATCGAGCGAGATTCTGACAAGTAGGTCATCGTAAAAAACGGCTGTTGTTCCTGATCAAACCCATAGTCCAAAACGCTGATAATGTGCGGGTGGCGCAGGCCGGATAAGATTTGGAATTCTTGAGCTAGTGCTGTGCGCAGGTCATTTAGAGAGACTCCGGTTCCAGCTTGAATCTGATCATCTAGCATGGTGACTCGTTTAAGAGCAACCGTGTCACCCGAAAGCCGATCAATAGTGCGATAAACAACCCCCATCGCTCCACGGCCGATCTCATGTTCGAGCTTGTATCGACCGTTTATTGTTTTTGTTTTGCTCAAAATGCCTGACATACGCATAGACATTTTATTTAAAAGTTACGCAAAAGTATCCTAGCCAAAAGTCATGATTAACCCTGAAATAGGGTGGCATTTAGCAGAAAGGTTGGGACATTGATAAGGGGTATTTAGCCGATAATGGTTGGGGGATCATTTTGAACTGTAGCTTTTCAGGTTTTGGTGTTTGAGATAAAACTGGCAGATGCCAAATCTCATCATTGAAAATGCTGCGGTGCAAACGATAGACACTGCCAATCCAAAGGCCGAAGCCGTTGTGGTTGAAGGCAATAAAATTGTTTTTGTGGGGTCACATGCAGATGCCCAGTCGTTTAAAGACGCCAATAGCCAAGTGATTGACGGTGCAGGCCGTACCCTTATGCCGGGGATCCACGACAGCCATTTCCATTTGCTTTACGGCTCGATGGGGATTAATGATCTGCGGCTTGAAGAAGTCAAATCGCTTGAGCAACTGAGCGATGTTTTGCGCCAACGGGCGGCCGAGCAGCCAGACACCGAGTGGATTCTGGGCGGTGGCTTGGCCTATGAAGTTGTGAGCGACACAGAATCGCTCACACGCCATCATTTAGACGAAATTTTGCCCAACCGGCCGATCATGGTTCGATCTCTCGACATGCATACGGCCTGGTGCAATACCTTGGCCTTAGAACGGGCCGGTATTTTAGACGGCCGCGAGCTACCTGCTCCCAACGAAATACTGATGGGGGCCGATGGCACTGCAACTGGTCAGTTAAACGAAGACAAAGCGATGGCTCTCGTAGATGCCATCATTCCAGAACCAACCGAAACCGAGCGACTTGATTTGCTACGCAGAGGACTGGCCGAGTGCGCCTCATATGGCATTACGAGCGTCACCAACATGTGGGGGGATGCGAATCAGTTTTATCTGTATCACGAACTTGAAAAGCGAGGAGAGCTGACCTGCCGGGTCGCCGTCCCCTATCATTTTAAACCTGAAATGCCGCTCGAAAATATCGTGAATGAAGCGATCCCATTACGCAAACAGTATGCCAGCGATAAGCTGTTTGGCGGGAGCGTTAAACTGTTTATCGATGGGGTGATTGAGTCGTACACGTCTCTGATGATTGAGCCTTACGCGACCCGGCCGAACTTTTTGGGTGACACACTTTACTCACAAGAGCGGTTCAGCGAAATTGTGACCGAGGCGGATAAACTTGGCTTCCAGATTTTTACCCATGCGATTGGGGATGGCTCTGTCCGTTGGACGTTGAACGGGTATGAACAGGCGCAAAAGCAAAACGGCCGGCGCGATAGTCGTCATCGGATCGAACATGTAGAGCTGTTGCACAACGATGATCTGCCCCGTTTTAAAGAGCTGGGTGTGATTGCGGCGATGCAGCCGTTGCATTCGTCTCGGCCGGAAATTGACTACTTTGTAAATTGGATGAACTGTGTGGGCGAGGATCGGTATCACGCTGGGTTTAGGTGGCGAGACTTGACCGACTTGGGGGTTCCCATCCCTTTGGGTAGCGACTGGCCCGTGGTTACCATGGATCCATTTTTAGGGATGGATTGGGCCGTGAATCGGCAAGCATGGGGGCCGGACTTGCGTCGCCAAGCCTTTACGCTGGCTGAAACATTGGCCGGTTACACAACGGTGGCGGCGTATGGGGAGTTCACCGAAAACAAAAAGGGGCAGCTCAAGCCGGGCATGCTGGCTGATTTGGTTCTGCTGTCACAAGACATCACCCAAATTGAGACGGAAGAAATCAAGAACTTGAAGGCAGACCTAACCGTTGCCGATGGGGAAATTGTTTATCAAAAAGAATAGAGTAGAGAGTAAAGAGATTAGAGGGAGCAATCCTCTCCACTCTCTTTACTCTCTACTCTCTACTCCTTATGCGACTTTCTGTAGACGTCGGCGGAACATTTGTCGACTTTGTAAAATTTGACGATAGCACGGGTGAAATCACCATCGAAAAAGTGCCCTCGGCCGGAAAATTGGCTGATCAATTTATGGATGGGGTTGTGCGACTCGGCCTTGATCTGAAAAGCGTTGACACGATTGTGCACGGCTCAACGCTGGTGATCAACACCATCGTTCAGGAACGTGGAGCCAAAGTTGGGCTAATCACCACGCAGGGATTTCGGGATGTGTTGGAGCTGGGGCGGGGCAATCGGCCGGAAATTTATAACTTGTTCTACAAACAGCCGACGCCACTGGTGCCGCGCTACCTGCGTTATGAGGTGGCCGAGCGATTAGATGCCAAAGGCAATGTTTTAACCCCACTTGATGAGGCGGGTGCAAGGCAGGCGGTACGTGACTTGGCGGTCGAAGGGGTCGATGCGATCGCCATCTGCTTTTTGCACGCCTACGCCAATCCGGCACACGAACGAGAGATGAAACGGATTGTAGAGGAGGAGTTTCCGGCCGGATTGGTCTGTATCTCGAGCGATATTGTGCGGGAGTTCCGCGAGTTTGAACGGACATCAACCACAGTCATCAACGCTTATACCCAGCCGCAGGTTGACCGATATTTGACCGAGCTAGAGGCTCGTTTAGCCTCTGAGGCTTACGCAGGCTCGTTTAATATCATGCAGTCATCTGGGGGGATTACGAGCGCGCAAAACGCTAAAACCGCACCGGTCCGCATGATCCAATCTGGCCCGGCTGGTGGTGTGATTGGTGCCGTAGGGTTGGGGGAAGTGATAGGAGTCAAAAACCTCGTTTCGGCTGATGTGGGGGGCACCACGTTTGATGTGGCTTTGATTGCTGATGGTCAAGCGCTTGAAAAGAGCAGTGAGAAAATCAACCGTCGGCCGATTTTGCAACCGTCAATCGACATCGTTTCAATCGGGGCCGGTGGTGGCTCAATCGCTTGGATCGATTCAGAAGGGGGCTTGCGCATCGGCCCGCACAGTGCGCAGGCGGACCCAGGGCCGATCTGTTTTGGCCTAGGCGGCACACAGCCCACCGTGACAGATGCACAAGTTGTGCTCGGCTACTTGGACCCCAATTATTATCTGGGCAAGCGGATGACGCTTGATAAAGCTGGAGCGGCTAAAGCGATTGAAGAGCAAATTGCACAACCGTTGGGGCTATCTCTGATCGAGGCGGCTAACGGCATCATCCATCTGACCAACATGAACATGGCGCTGGCGATGCGGCAGATGACGATTGAGCGAGGGTATGATCCGCGTGAGTTTTCGTTTGTCTGTTTTGGCGGTGGGGGCGGTTTGTTTGTCTCTGCCCTGTTTGAAGAGTTAGAGATGAAAGAGGCGATTGTGCCGCCGAATCCGGCTATCTTTTCGGCGTGGGGATTGTTGAATGCGGACTATCGTGAAGATTTTAACCAGACGGCCGTATTCCCGATGGATGGGATGAGCGGGGAGGCGTTGGCTGGGGAGTTTGGCAAGCTAGTTTTGAGTGATAAGGATGAAGTGGTAAGTGAGAAGTCCACTCACCAGATTCTACGCTTTGCCGATTGCCGCTATCAGGGGCAGGAGCACACGGTCACGGTGCTGGTGCTGGAGAGTGATTTTGAAGCTGATGATTTATCAGCTCTCAAACAGCGGTTTGATGCGGCCCATGAACATGCATACGCCCATGCGTTGCCCGATCATTCGGCCGAGGTGGTGAATTTGCGTCTGCGTGTTTTAGGTGTGACCCCCAAACCTAAGCTCAAAACGATGGCAACGGGCACAGGAACGGCGGCCGATGCGCTGAAAGGCTCTCGGACGGTTGAATTCTCAAGCGGCTCGGCCGAGTGTGCCGTGTATGACCGCGAAAAGCTGACGGCCGGGAATCAGTTTGTTGGTCCGGCGATTGTGGAGGAGTGGACGAGTACGATTTTGATCCGGCCGGGGCAATCGGTTTTGGTAGATCAAATTGGTAATTTACGTATTGTTGGTTGATGAGCTTGTCTACACCCTCATGACGTGGCATCAATCGTAGGGGTGCAGATAATCGCATGGCAGATCTAAGTCATTTTAAAAGTAACTGCGATTAACTCACCCGATGTGTGATAGGCGATGATTTAAGTAGGTATAAGCATAATTGCTGGAATGAGCGATACCCAAGCAATCGTATTCATACCCAAAATCGGGCGAGTTAATCGCTCCAGCAATGAGCAGTTGTAAAATCCACCCCGCGATTATCTGCACCCTTACGGTCGATCCCGCTATATGCGGGAAGAGGACAAGCCTGAAATGGCTCAAAGACAATTAGGAAGTTTTAGATGGACAGTTTCTTAACACCAGAATTTATATCGGCCGCGATTGGCGTCATTGTGATCCTGTTGGGTGTCACCTATGGAAAGATGGGTGAGCTTGACGTGACACCGGCCGAGAGGATGAGCATCTCGGTAAAAACAACCTTGCTCGTGTTGCTCATTTTAAGCGTCATTTGGGCGATTCTATATGGCATCACACTGACCATAACCGATCAGGATGCAGACGGATTTTTTACCCTGACCTCCGGCATTGCTGGCATTGTATTTATCATTTTGAGCTTCATCATTTCAAGAGAAGTGATTAGACGCGCATTGAGAAAGTGGGAAGACCAGTCGAGTTGATTGTGCCAACAATAAGCACTCTCAATAGCCGAGCTTGTTGATCCACACCTTTACGTTATGAAATCAACTGTAGAGGTGCAGATAATCGCGGGAAAACCCTTTGTCATGGTAGCTGTTGGCGCGATTAACTCACCTGATATTGCAGAGGCAAAGATTTAAAAAGGCATATACACAAAAAGCGGACGGTGCCATCAAAGTGTGTTCATGTCCAAAATCGGGCGAGTTAAGCGCACAAATAGGACCCAATCGCGGAATTTGCCCTGCGCTTATCTGCGCCCTTACCCGGCCGTGCCAAGTAAAAGCCAACGGCTAAAAGCTAAATTTATGATCGATCCAATAACAACCCAAGTCATCCGCAACGCCCTTGTTGCGGCCGCCAAAGAGATGCAGACCACGCTGGTCAAAACGGCGCATAACCCCCTAATCTACGAAGTGCAGGATTTTGGCATTGCTATGACCAACGCTCAAGGTGAACTGATTGCAGAAGGGTCAGGCCTACCGGGGTTTTTGGCCTGCATCCCACCCAGTATTCAGGCTGGGATTGCCAAGGTAGGGCTTGAAAATTTTAAAGATGGGGATGTGTTCTTGACCAACGAACCGTATGATACGGGGACCCATATCAGCGATACGCTGGTCTACACACCTGTCTTTTTTGAAGGGGAGGTTGTAGCGTTTACCGCCATCATGGCCCACTGGGCCGACATGGGGGGCATTGTTTCAAGCGGATGGTGTACCTACTCGACCACCATCCATCAAGAAGGGCTGATTTTTAGCCATTTAAAACTGTACGATGCCGGAACGCTCAACCGGCCGCTGTACGACCTCATCCTAAAAAATGTGCGATACCCTGACATTGTTGAAGGGGATTTACACGCCAAAATAGCCGCCTGCCATACCGGCTCTCGCCGAGTAAAGGCGCTGTGCGAGCGGTACGGTGCCGGGTCGATTGATGGGGCGATGCAGACGGTATTCGATCAAGCGGAAAAACGGATGCGTCGAGAAATCGAAGCGATTCCGGATGGATCGTATTCGGCCGAAACCTATATGGATTATGACGGTGTGGTACATGGAGAACTGCGCAAAATTGCGGTTACTGTCAATATTTCTGGGGATGAGATGCACATCGATTGGACCGGCACCTGTCCGGCCACGGTTGGCCCGATCAACCATCCGCTGGTGGGGACCGAAGCGCTGTGCGTGACGATGCTCAAATCGCTGACGATGCCGGATGATCCGATGAA
>JAHDGV010000053.1:16072-22550 GCA_020631655.1 Chloroflexota bacterium
GAGGTGGTTGAAACACGCTATCCGGTGCGTGTGACCAAGTACGCTATCAACGCGGGCAGTGAAGGGATTGGCAAATTTAGGGGCGGCATGGGGATCATTCGTGAGTACGAGGTGTTGACCGATAATGTCCTCATCCAAACCAGTAACGAAAATACCCAGTATCCGCCGTGGGGCTTAAACGGCGGGAGTGAATCGGGGGCAAGTAAGTTTGTCTTCTGGCCCAATACGGAAAAAGAGGAGACTTTTGTGACTGAGCGGGTGAGTGATTACGGCCCGTTCAATACGGGGGACAAACTCAGTTTTCAGACCACTGGTGGCGGGGGATGGGGAGATCCAAAAGATCGGCCGCGCGAGATGATTGAAGATGATCTGCGCAACGGGTTGATTTCGCTGGAAGAAGCAAAAGCCAAGTATGGGTATGAAGCCTGAGTAGACTTCGGGAGTTTTTAATAAACCGATCTGGCTTTTATTCAAAAACCTGAAACTTCCGAAGTCTGTTGGCGCATACATAAAATCATGTTTGAAACGGCCGGTGGCGCCCAGCCTCGGCCGTTTTTGTCGTATCAGGGAACCACAAAAACTGAACAATCTTGAATTAATTCTTTCAATTAAAAAATTCGATTAATACTTTTGTCCTAATAGCTTTGAGCTTGACTCAAATTCTGCAAAACTGATCCGCAATTGTCTGTGTACGGCCGTAAATGGTCGGTAGCGCATCCTCTCCTTTCTGCGGCAGGGTATGCAAGTTAATTAGAGTCTTTAATGCAAAGTAAGTTGGGATCAAAGTTTTTAGCCTGCATGGTTGTTTCTCTTTTATGCGGTGTTCTTGGATTTAATCACATCATGGGTCCATCTCCTGAAGAGGCGGTAAAAGAAATTCAAGTCAGTCAGATTGACCTTAGAGACGGGCCTCTGCTCGATAAAAATCACGGCCTAATTGCCGACCCTGGCTCAAACCCGATGTATCTTCCCCCTCGACAAGATCCCAACCGTGCCATGCAAACGTCCACTATCGTTGTAAATTGGAACCCGAGCTCATGTACCTATGCAACCAGTGCGTGGGACCCACAAGCACAGGCGGCATTCGCCTACGCGGCCGATATTTGGGAGAGCTTAATTGTCTCGACTGTTCAGATCGAAGTAGATGCATGTTGGTCACCTTTGGGGACAAACGTATTGGGCTCGGCCGGTGCGGTCAATATCGGCCGGAATTTTGACGGCGCCCCTCAGGATGGAACTTGGTACCCAATTGCGTTAATCAACGCGATGACAGATGCTGATCAAAACGGCACGAGCTCAGAGATTAAGGCCAACTTTAGCAGTAACTTTACTAACTGGTATTTTGGAACAGATGGCAGCCCCGCTTGGAATGAATATGACTTTGTCTCAGTCGTTCTGCACGAGATTGGCCACGGTTTAGGATTTGCGGGCTCGATGACGGTTGATACAGGTGCTGGCCGAGGCTACTTTGGCTATTTTGGTGATCCGTATATTTACGATCTGCAAGCAGAAAACGGGGCCGGGAACAACTTGATCACAACATTTTCTAGCGGTTCAACCGCGTTAGGCTCTCAGCTTGTTAGCGGAGATGTTTTTAACGCAGGGCTGAATGTGACCAATGCAAATGACGGTAATCCGGCCGAGCTGTATGCACCAGCCTCATGGTCCCAAGGATCAAGCTATTCTCATTGGAATACGACGTTTAATGGCACAGAAAACGCCCTGATGACCCATTCAATTTCAAATGGGGAAGCGATCCATGATCCAGGTTTGCTAACGATGGCGTTGTTTAAAGATCTAGGCTGGGATATCGCTTCTTCGGTTCAGATCCCGACGCCAACCCCGCTTCCAACTGTTGCACCAACGGCTACACCAGCACCAACCAACACACCGGTTCCTCAACCAACACCGGACTCTGAGGACGATCCCGGATTCTTTACTGAAGTTGTGGACGTAGCTCAAGAGAATGTGACGTCTGCTTATCCGATTGATAGCGAAAATTTCAGTTGGCAAAAATTTGTCCCAGAAAAAGAAAATATTGCGACGCTGGATTTATGGATAGAAGTAAGTGGAACCCCAACCGACTTAACGGTGATTATTTCGGATGACAACGATGTTGAGCTAGGTCGAACAACTTTGGCCAGTGCTGATTTAGTTGAAGGATGGAACTCGGTTGAATTTTCACCACCAATCTCTTTGACCCCTAACCAAGCCTACAAAATATCCACATCAACCCCGGCCACCGGCCGAAGCCCAGACCAAACGGTTGACTGGGGCGGTGGGCCTGCCAGCTCATTCTGCCCGAGTTGTACGAGTGATATTTCTGAAGTTAATACGGAATTTAGCTACGCTTTCCGAACGTACAGCAGGGTGGCTCTTTCTCGGCCGGTCTTCTTACCGCTAGTGGTCAGGGATTAGGCTAAACAAGTCCAAGAATATTGGGGGGGAGAAATCTCTCCTCCTCAAGGATCACCAGCGTTTCGGTGCGGATAACGCCTTCGATTCGATTCAGCTCCCGAATCACTTCGCTTAGATTATTGATATTTTTGGCCCAAATGGTCAGGAGGCCGTCTACATCCCCCAGTGGATTTTGAAAATGAACGATGCCCGGTAGGTCTTTCAGCAGAGGGATCACATCGTTGACATGACCGCCGGAGTCGCGCCGTAAAATAACCACGGCCGTTAGGTCAAACCCCAGTGCTTTTGGCTCTAAGATGGGGAGATAGCCTGAAATAATGCCTGTTGTTTCGAGCCTTTTTAGCCGGCCGCGAATGGTTGATGCGGGCTCCTGCAATTTGTCCGCTATTTCTGAAATTGGAGCTCGCGCATCCTGATAAAGTACCTCTATAATGCGTTTATCTAGTTCGGAGAGTTTGTGAGGTTGATTCATGAGCTTTTAGGAGGTTGAGAGAAGAAAAAATGGCTTGTTCGCCATCGAGTTGCTATCTGCCCTTTGAACTCGCTTAAATAACAAATAATTTTAATAAATCGGGCAATATTCTCTACTTTGTTGACAAATCATCAAATATCAGCCAAATTCCATGCTTAAATTTTAAATTATAGCTAAAAATGGACAAGTTAACGCTCGTTTTTACATTACAAATTTTATGAACAATATCAGTCAAGATCTTCTGAAGGAATTAAAAGGAAACGGCGCAGATTATTTCACCTCTGTTCCGTGCAAATTATTGGGTGATCTGATCAATCTGCTGGCAGAAGATCAGTCGATCCTTTACACACCGGTGGCTCGCGAAGAAGAGGGGCTTGGGCTGTGTGCAGGGGCATACTTGGCAGGCAAAACTCCGGTTATCGTGATGCAAAATACAGGGATTGGGACCATCATTACCAGCCTGTTTTCACTGGGATTATTTTATAACCTGCCCATCACCATGATTGTTAGCCATCGTGGAACCCCCGGCGAAAAGATCGGGACGCAGGTGCCAATGAGTAACGCGACGATGCCTTTGCTGGATACGGTGGGCATTCCGTATTTTGCGTATAGCGACCCGGGTGATGTGAAAAATGTAGGGCGATTGGTCCAGCATGCACAGGTGGCACAGCGGCCGGTTGCCGCTTTGCTAGACTTTGATTTCTGGGGGAAAGCCTGATCAATAATTAATAAATAACAGCTAGCTGTTATTTATTAATTATTTGTTCTCGCATCGAGAGACAAATAATGACTTATAGAAGATATGAACTCCTCAAAGACTTAGCACCAATCATGGTGGATAAGGCTCTAATTGTTTCAAACATCGGTTTTCCTTCGCAGGAAGTGTATGATATTCAAGATTCTCCCAAGAATTTTTACATGCTCGGATCGATGGGGCTGTCCTCGTCTATCGGGCTTGGGCTGGCACAATCGTTGGTCAACGAAGATGATCCTCAAACAGTGATCTCTATAGACGGAGACGGCAGTGTTTTGATGAATTTAGGGACATTGTCAACCATTGGCAACTATGGGCCAAAGAACTACATCTTGTTATTGGTTGATAATGGGGCATACGGTTCAACCGGTGACCAGCCAACCCACACATCTGGCAGAACGGATTTGGCCGGTATGGCACGCGCGGCCGGAATTGAAAGTGTTCACGTCACCCACAATGAAGGTACAAAAGCGGTTTTAGAGCAGTGTATGCAGACTGACGGGCCACACGTCATTGTGGCAAAGGTAGCGCCGGGGAGCCCCAAACTTAAACCTATTCCCATGGACCCCGGATATATTCGGGATCGTTTCAAACTAGCAATCAAATAAGCAAAGACCAGACAGGTTTTTAAAACCTGTCTGGTCTTATCATGTTATGGCAAAAATAATAAAAGATGGAATTAACCCCGACATCGAATTTGCGGCCGATGAAAAGGTCCGCGACATAGTAGCAAACATCATCAACGATATCCGCGAGAGAGGAGATGAAGCTGCTCGAGAACTATCAAATAAATTTGATAATTGGAATCCTGAGAGCTTTAGGCTGAGCCAAGCAGAAATTGACGCGGCCGTAGCTTCTCTTTCGACAGAAGAGCGAGACGTGATTGATTTTGCGATGAAACAGGTGCGTAATTTTGCACAGGTTCAGCGTGACTCGATGCAGGATGTAGAGGTGGAAACGATGCCGGGAGTTATTCTGGGGCATAAGCACATCCCAGTAAACAGTGCAGGATGCTACATTCCTGGCGGCCGGTTTACCCACATCGCCTCTGCACAAATGAGTATTTTGACCGCAAAAGTTGCCGGGGTTGAAAAAGTAATCGGATGTACCCCACCCAAAGACGGTAAAATTCCCCAGGCGACTGTGGCCGCAATGGCACTGGCTGGGGCTGATGAAATTCATGTGATTGGTGGGATTCAGGCGGTGGCTAGAATGGCACTTGGCACTGAGTCTTTGGACCCAGTGGATATGATTGTGGGGCCGGGAAATGCCTACGTAGCGGAAGCAAAACGACAGCTCTACGGCCGGGTTGGGATCGACCTGCAGGCGGGGCCAACTGAAGTGTTGGTCGTGGCTGATGACTCGGCCGATGCAGAGATGGTTGCTACCGATTTGCTTGGGCAAGCGGAGCACGGACCAACCAGTCCGGCCGTCCTTATTACCACCAGTGAGAAGCTAGCCCTTGAGACTGAAGTTGAAATCGCCAAACAGCTAGAAACGTTGCCAACGGCCGAGTTTGCAGGTCCTGCGTGGCAAGATTATGGTCAAATCATTTTGGTCGAAGATTTGGCAGAGGCGGTAGTTGAAGCGGATAAAGTGGCCAGCGAGCATGTGCAGATTTTAACCAAAGATGACGACTACTTTTTGGACAACATGAAAAACTACGGAGCGTTGTTTCTGGGGCCGCGCACCAATGTCGCGTATGGAGACAAAGCGATCGGAACCAACCATACGTTGCCCACCAAAACTGGCGGCCGGTATACCGGGGGACTGTGGGTTGGCAAATACATCAAAACTGTCACTTATCAGCGGGTCACCTCAGATGAGGCTAGCGTGCTGATTGGTGAATACACATCGAAATATTGTGAACTTGAAGGCTTTTTGGCACATAAAGCCCAAGCAGATTTGCGCATCAAAAGATATGGTTCGGGACAATAATTTGTTTGTTTAAGTTTATTATTGCCTAGTCTAGAAAACACCCTTCAAGCAACAATTTGCCTGAAGGGTGTTTTTATTAGGCGATGGACTTTTTTTCGACAAAGGTAGTAAAATGTCGCCCTCATAATTTTTCAATTTTTATCCCAAATCAAAAATTAAACTATGTTATTAGAAAATAAAATTGCAGTTATCACAGGTGGGGGGCAAGGCATCGGCCGGGAAATAGCCCTTGAGTTTGCTCGGCAGGGGGCAGACGTCGTTTTGGCCGCACGCACACAAAAAAATCTAGATGCTGTGGCTAAAGAAGTTGAAGCCCTTGGACGACGGGCACTAGCCGTCCCAACCGATCTGCGAAATGAAGCTGAGATTGATACCCTGCGAGACAAAACACTCGAAACCTTCGGCCGGTGTGACATTTTGGTCAACAATAGCGGTATTGCAGGGCCCGTTTTGCCCCACTGGGAGATTGATCCGGCTGACTGGCAAAATACCTTCGACATCAATGTGAACGGGGTGTTTTTGTGTAACCGGGCCTTTATCCCCGGCATGTTGGCCCAAGGCTCCGGCTCGGTCCTTATCATCGGGTCGATTACGGGCAAGCGGCCGATGTTACATCGCACCCCGTATACGGCCGCAAAAATGGCCCTTGTGGGGTTGGTACGCACTTTGGCTTGGGATCTAGCAGACTCTGGCGTGCGGGCGAATTTGATCTCGCCCGGGATCGTAGCTGGGCCGCGTATGGAGCGTTCGTTTGTGGCTCAGGGGATAGCGCAGGGAATCACAACGGATGAGGCGCGTCAGCAATTTACAGATGCATCTCCGCAAAAAATATTGACCGATCCCAAAGATGTGGCGCACACGGCCGTCTTTTTGGCTTCTGATCGTTCAGGCTCAAT
>JAHDGV010000054.1:0-15640 GCA_020631655.1 Chloroflexota bacterium
GCTTTTCAATGTTGTAGCCAAACTCAAATCCGATCATCGCATTTTCGGTTAGAGGTGAATTGTGAATCTCAAATGATGCTTCAGCTTGGGGTAGCGTTTCTAACGGCGCATATTCGTCCCCGGTTTTGGCATCAAAATAGACAGCGTGACGATGGCTGAAGGTTCCTCGTTTCACATCTTCACCGGTTAAACGGATGGGAATCCCATCTGACAAAATCGTTGAGAATGCGAGATTTTCAGCCAAGCCCCAGTCAACCGTTTTGGCGCTAGGGTCTTTCAGGGCCGTTTGACGCCGCTTGATCACACGCACCATGCGTGGGTGCGGGGTGAACGATTCTGGTAGCTCTGTGATGGCGGTGTGCAGTTGGCGCAAGCTGGACTCAGCAACGGTGGTAACCGTTTTGCCCGCGATCCCTGGCTCAATGTGATGGATTTCATCATCCGCATCACGACTCGGTTTTTCAAGATCAACTTTATCAAACTCGCTTTGTAGCTTTGCAAAATTGTCTTGCCACAGCGCTTCACTACCTTCGGCCGTGATGATGTTGCGCTCGATCAACGTAGCTTCCCAGAACTTACGCACTGTCGGGAGCTGATCAACGCTCTCATACATTTTTGGCTGGGTGAAGCGTGGTTCATCCCCTTCGTTGTGACCATGCCGACGATAGCCGATCAGGTCGATTAAAAAGTCTTTATTGAAGTTGTTGCGATACTCGGCCGCAAGACAGGCAACCTCTAAACATGCGATTGGGTCGTTGGCATTTACATGCACAATCGGGATTTTAAAGCCCTTTGCTAGGTCGCTAGAGTAACGGGTACTGCGTGAGTCAGCCGGATTGGTCGTAAAGCCGATTTGATTGTTGGCGATAATGTGGACCGTTCCACCATTCTCGTATCCGCGCAGGTCAGAGAAGTTGAGTGTTTCTGCCACAATCCCTTGCCCAGAGAACGCCGCATCTCCATGAATTTGGATCGGCAAGGTCGCATGGTGATCGAAGATTGGAGGGCCTGGCTTGTCGGTTTGGGTTGCGGCCGCACGCGCCATTCCTTCAACAATCGGGTTGACGTGTTCCAAATGGCTGGGATTTGGAGCGATTTTGACCCGCATGTCGCCAATCAATCGGTCTGCGCCTTTGTGATATTTAACGTCACCCGTGCTACCCAAGTAGCCGCTGGCGGCCGTGTTTGCATCAGCCAATGGCTCTTTAAACTCGCGGAAGATTTCTTTGTAATCTTTGTTGAGTACGTGGGCCAGCACGTTTAACCGGCCGCGGTGGGCCATACCGATGATTATTTCTGAGATGTTGTAGTTTAACGAAACGCGGATGATCTCATCTAGGACAGGCACCATGATGTCTAGACCTTCGATCGAGAAGCGTTTTTTACCTACAAATGTTTTGTGCAAAAACTGCTCAAATCCTTCAACTTTGATCAGTCGTTTGAGCAGGTTAACCGCATTGTCTCCGTTGGCATCAAAGCGGGGGCGGAACTGCTGTGTTTCGGCCGCGGCCCGTAGCCAGCCACGTTCCATTGGGTCAGTTAAATGGTCGTAGTCGTACCCGATGCCGCTTGTGTAAATATTTTTCAGCTCTTGAATCGCTTCACCCGCGTTACTGGTCCGATCACCAATTGGCCCCCGTACAAGTGTGGCGGGAAGGGATGCCAAGATCTCATCCGTTAGCCCGTGATAGGTCGGGTCCAGCGAAGGGTCATTTGGTGGTGGATAAAGCGGATTGGAGTGGGAGCCCAAGTGGCCGTACTCACGTATGGCTTGTGCATAGTTTGCCACCCCCATGGCCAAGTGAAGCTGATCGTCTAAAAGGCCGTTGGCAAGTGCTTGGACCGGAGCGGCCCCATTGGTGTAGACGGGGGCAGATCCGTTTGATCCGTTTGAGCCAACTTCGGCCGGAGCCCACTTTGAAAAGAGCTCACGCGTGCTTTCAGCAACTGAATTAGGATCGGTTTTGTATTTTTCGTACTGTTCCCAAAGCCAACCGGCATTTGGGCCGTAAAAATCTTTGATGTTATCCATGATAGTAATGGTGTTGTGCGGGTCACAAGAAATAGCTTTATGCAAACTATAAAATTGCGGCTACCAATTTAATCCCTGAAAGAACTAAATCGAACTGATTTGTGATCCACTTAGATTATATAAAGTGCAAGTTAGTGAAAGGTAGAAGGACATCCTAAACCATTTTTTATATCGCAGGCAATGTTCTTGCGAAAAAACAAACTTAGTTTAAATCGTTGGTGGGGGTGATTTACAACTAAATTTAACGGTTCAGGTGCTCAGGTTATATTGTAGTCGGTGGGAGGACTAACTTAGTGCAAAACTTTCGTGAAGGGTTCCCAATTTGATTTCCAAAAATGGATCAAATTGCTGAACGGAATTGCGAATCTAATTCTAGAGAAAGTAGATTCAAAAGAGTTACACCGTTATGATACTGGCAAGCTCGTCAACTTCAAAAGATTTTTATTTGATCTTTCTAGGATGATAGGGTGATTAACCATCTTAGGCTAACCCTGAAAACTAAATACCCAAGCTAGCCACCTTAGGGTTGGCTGGGAGGCGATTTGAGTAATCTCCGTGGGTAATTTGTTTTCGTGAATCGCCAAACATTAGGATTGTAAATAAATTGAGCAATAAACGTTATCGAGTCGCAATTGTGGTTCAAAGATATGGGGAAGATGTGAGTGGCGGGGCTGAGATGCATGCACGTTCGATTGCGGAAAACTTACTTTCAATTGCAGATGTTGATGTGTTTACCACCTGTGCTAGAGATTATCTGAGCTGGAAGAATGAATTTCCGGCCGGGACTAGCCGAATAAACGGCGTGCGCGTCACCCGTTTTCCGGTGGTTCAAGAGCGGGAGTTACCCAACTCAATAACCGAGCATGAACTGTTTCAGAAAAGCTATGCCCTTGATTTGCAATACAACTGGATGTGGCGGGTAGGGCCAGCCAGCCCACAGTTGTTTAAGCGGATCGAACGGGCCGAGCCTGAGTTTGACTTCTTTATCTTTTTTACCTACGAATATGCGCATGCGGTCTTTGGGATGCCGCTGGTCAAACACAAAGCGATCTTAGTGCCAGAAGCACATGAGCAACGCCACTTGCAACTGCCTATTTTCAAGGGGCTGTTTAGTCAGCCGCGCGCCATTGCCTATAACGTAACGGCCGAGCGTGACTTTGTTGAGCGGCTAACGGGCAACTGGCACATCCCATCTGATATTGTGGCGATGGGTGTAGACGAACCGGAAGATTATTCGGCCGACCGTTTTCGGGAAAAGTTTGGGGTGCAGGGGCCGTTTATCACCTACTTAGGACGCCTAGTGGCCGAGAAAGGGGTGGATCAGCTTATTCAAGACTTTATTCGGTACAAAGAACTTTATCCCGGCGATTTGTCTTTGGTTTTGATGGGGAAAGGGAACTCACCAGTCCCGGACCGGCCGGATATTATCGCGACCGGTTTTGTCACCGAGCAGGATAAATTTGATGGGCTAGCCGCGGCCGAAATTTTAATTTTGCCATCCAAATGGGAAAGCCTGTCGATTATTATTTTGGAATCTTGGTTGGTGAACACCCCCGTGATGGTAAATGCTGAGTGCAGTGTGACGGTGGAGCAGACAAAACGGAGCCAGGGGGGGATGTATTACCGCACTTTTGAAGAGTTTAGTCAGATGGTGCAAGCCATCACCCAAGATAAAAAATTGCAGGATGGGTTGGGGGCAAACGGCCGACAGTTTGTGTTAGACAATTATGTGTGGGATAAAATAGTCCAAAAATATGAAAAGCTGTTCGAGATGATTGAATCAGAGCCTAGAGGAGTATAGTTAGGAATGGGATTTTTAAAGAGACTGTTTGGCGGTGGCGGTAAACCTGCCTATCAAGACAACGGAATTTATTTGTACTTCAAGAGTAAGCGGGCGGCCGATGCTGTGACTAAGGTTAGAATCAACCCATCGCATGATCTAAATAATGAAGGTGGTGGCTATGTTTGGCACAAAACCATTGTAGACAGCCGTTACTTTAGCCGCATTCAGGCGCGGATTAATTTTGACGGTAGCTATAACGTAACTTCGTCTGATTTGGATGGGGGGGAATTGATTTCGGCCGAAGAATTTGAACAGATCATGGCGGACCGCAACAAACCGGCCGAGCCGGAAACTGAAGAGGATGAATCAGCTGAAGCGTAAAATAGCTGGTTGAGTTGGGAGCTTGCACCCTAAACCTGTTAAAGTTTATACAGTTGGGTTGGGAGCCATGCTGATCAAAAACAGGATGTGAGCGTACATATTTAAAGAGAGGATCAATGAAACAAGTCGATAAATTTATCCATGCGGGCACCGTTATCACCATGAATGCAGCCTTTGATCTGATACAAGATGGAATTGTTGTGGTAGACGGATCTGAAATTGTTGATTTGGGACCAGCGGCCGATATGCGGGCCAAATACACGGCGGCCGAAACGATTGATTGCCAAGACCAAATTGTGATGCCCGGCATGGTTAATGCACATACCCATGTGCCGATGACGCTTTTGCGCGGATTAAACGACGACTTACGTTTAGATGTATGGTTGGGATACCTGATGCCGCTGGAGCGAGAGTTTGTCACTCCTGAATTTGTTCGCTTGGGAACGCAACTGGCCTGCGCTGAAATGATCCGATCTGGCATAACCACGTTTGCCGATATGTACTACCATGAAACCTCTATCGCCAAAACAACGGCCGAAATTGGGATGCGAGCCTTGCTGGGACAAACGATCCTGATGTTCCCCACTCCAGATTCACCCTCATGGGAAGAGGGGATCGAGTTTTGCCGTAAATTTCTGCAAGAGTGGAACGGCCATGAGCTGATCCAGCCGGCCGTTTCTCCCCACGCATGGTACACGGCCACCCCGGAGCTTTTGCAGGCCTGTGCCAAGCTGGCGCTCGAGTTTGATGTACCGGTGCATACCCACATTTCTGAAACCCTGCTAGAAGTTGAAAACTGCCGCGAGCAAAACGATACAACTCCTGTCCTTTGGAACGAACAACACGGTATTTTGGACACCAAACTGCTGGCGGCCCACTGTTGCCACATTAATCGGCAAGAGATGCGTGTGCTCAAAAAACACGGCTCAGGGATCGCCCACAACCCATCTAGCAACCTCAAGCTCTCAAGCGGCATCGCCCCTGTTCCAGAGATGCTTGAGGTTGGATGTAACGTGGGTATCGGCACGGATGGCCCCGCCAGCAACAACGACCTCGATATGTTCGAAGAGGTCCGTTTAGCCGCACTACTGGCTAAGGTGGTGCGCCATAATCCAACAGATTTGCCGGCTCGGCAGGCTTTGGAGCTAGCCACAATCGGCGGAGCAAATGCGGTACACATGGCCGACAAAATCGGCAGTTTAGAAGCCGGGAAATTGGCCGATTTGATCACGATTCGGCTGGATGGGGTTCACAACTGGCCTCACTTTAAAAACAATCCTGATAACGTTTATTCTCGTTTGGTGTATGCGGCCAAAAGTACGGATGTGGTAAATGTGATGATTCACGGCCGCTGGCTGATGCAGGATCGTAAATTACAAACGATCGATGAACCTAACGCGATGGCGCAGGCGGCCAACGTGGCGGCCGAGATCGATGCATTTGTCGTGCGGCGTGAGTCCAGCCCCTACAACAAACTCATCATTCTAGAGGCGGTTGAGCAGGAAGAGGCGTATGAGACCCAGATCAAAATTCCTCTCGATGATCCCGATCCCATCATCGAAAAGCTACACAGCGAGCTGTTTAACATTACAAAACAAACCCGCTATCGGCAGTTTGACACATACTTTTTATTTGATGATGCTGATCCAGACGCGGCTCGCCTTCGTTTTCGTGAAGACCATTATATTGGGACTGATAGTCAGGTTAGCTCTTCCCGATCACGTTTAACCCTGCTGGGGGTAACCCAGTTGGATGAATTACAGAATTCCGTTATGCTGTCCCGTACCCGTTTTATGGCCCCTGCCACACGGTCCCTCCGGTTCTACCGAGAATATTTCACACCGGACCAAGAAATTGAGGTAAACAAAAATCGTCGTCGATGGCGAGTTGAATATCAGGGAAGCGACTTTGCCATCAATATCGATCAGATTACAAAGCCGGAGACAGAAGGCTGGTTTTTAGAAATTAAGTCGAGAACTTGGTCACATGCGGACGCGATGCGCAAGGCCGATTTAATCGGAAAAATGTTGGCAGAGTTTGGCGTTTCTGACTCGCAGGCGATCCGCAGGGAGTATGTAGAATTGGCTGAATCAGGCCCGTCTGCTCCCTAAAAAAGAGGTGTAAAATAGGTTACGTACTTGTACGCATATACAGCAGTACTACTTTTTACTATTATTTATGTACATTAATAAACAAGTTTTCTCTGCAAATCGCGATACTTTTGTCTCCCGTTTAGCATGCAATTAGGCGTAAAGCCAAACAGTTGCGATTAACCATCGAAGCCAAGGGTCAATCACTGCAGATTCAACACACCACGGTCAGGAATCATCATTCCATTCCATCGTACTCTTCCTGGCGCATTGTTCCACCATCATAGCCCTTCATCATTCACAGGCGGACAACTTGTTTTTATTGTTCGCAGCTCTCTGTAACAGGGGAGCTGTTTTTATTTGGGCGACCTAAAAAATCGTGAGGGGAGCAGGCACAAAGAGGAGCAAAAACATGACAAAGGTGAACCAAGCCAAAAACTTACGACGATCATCCAAAGGTGTAACAGTGTCGAGCGGAGTCTCATACCGATTACCGAAAACGTAGAGCATGATGGCCCACACCAGCCAAATATCAGCCTGCAATACAATCCCCATGGCAACCAAGCCTAGCAGAATCGGCCAAAAAATAGCCCGCATAAACTCTTCACCTTGAATGACTTGAAGAACCCGGCCGCCATCAAGCGGAGACACTGGAATCAAATTTAAGGCGGTGACCAGTAAGCCAACCCATCCGGCCCAAGCCACCATGTTGAGCTGAACATCGTGTGTGGCTGTTGGCAAAAATTCTCCAAAAACCAAAATTTTGAGCGTGCTGTAAATGGCCGAGTTCCCTTCCATGATCAATCCGGTCATGTCCTCGGGTAATGGCCCAACTTCAGATGTAGCTAATCCATAGATCAAAATGGGAATCGCAAAAACCAATCCAGCCAGTGGGCCGGCCGCGCCGATGTCAAACTGTGATCGAATGTTTCTTGTGGGGCCTCGTTGAAAAATAACCGCCCCCATCGTGCCGATACCGGGTAACGGCATGGGGATGAAAAAGGGCAAGCTGGCAGGCACTTTGTGGATTTTTGCGGCGATAAAATGTCCCATCTCGTGCGCAGTTAAGATGGTCATAATCGCCAGCGAGTAGGGCCAGCCGCGCCACAGGTTGGAAATCATGACTTGGAAAATTTCTGATTGGGATGTGGCTGATTCAACCAGAGGGACCAGTTCGGGCGCCATGACTACACCGGAGAACAAGGTGGTTAAAATGGTTGCTAGGTACAGCGATATCGCCAAGCCCCAGCGCATAGGGGCTTCTTGGATCAGATACGGCCGGCCGATGAGAAACGTTTGTCCGTTTTCTGCACGCAATTCGGCCGTAAAGCCATATTTTTCAAAAATAGATAGAATGTGCGGAAAGTAGTCTTCCCGGCCGGGCATCCAACTGGTCTGCCCGCGAAAACGAAAGCTCCCTTCGTCTGGTGTATTTAAGGCTGTGTCACTCGTTTTAAACCAAATCCCAATCTCTTTCCGAATTTTTTCAACTGTTTCTGTAGAAAGTGGGGGGTAATCTTGTGGTTGCGAATACTGCATTTAAGTGTTGAGCGAGCCTAAAAAGCCTGGTCGTCGGCCCTGCTACTCAGAGACTTCCTCATCTTCATCTCCCCAATTGACGATCCAAGCACAAATGCCTGCAACTAGAGTGGTTAAGACAATGAACCAAAACCATTGTGATCCGTTTAGCCCTACATCCCGTGCGGCAAAGATCAAAATAATGTTCATGCCGAGAGCAAGAACGATCCAGAATGAGAGTGTGGGGTAGTTGTTTAAAAAATTGATCATTTTAGAAAGTAAGTCGTTGAGTACAGTTTAACGTGACTTCTCGTTAATGTTCTTGATTCATTAGGTTAGGCTAATCTGCTAGTCTTAACAAATTTGCACTGGCATAGATCCTGCCCTGAACCCTCACCCCCCTGCTTCGCAGGGACCCTCTCCCAGTCTTGGGAGAGGGCATCGGACATCCTTCTCCTTGGGGAGAAGGTGCTCCGTTAGGAGCGGATGAGGGGTACGCGGCTTAATCAGTTTAACTGATACGCATATCGCGTAGTTTGTAAACCAGCGCCTCGCTTCCAATCGGCTGGATGTCTAATAACATCTCGCGCCAGACGCGTGGAAAATTTTCAACCGCATCGGCCGAAAATCCGTGCTCGAGCAGTAAGTTACGAATGAAATCAGGTGTATCAGGAGCCATAAACGAAAAGATCGCTTCCGCCATAAGTTCATTTGCCGTTTTGTGAATCTCTTTGATGACAGCTCGGCCGGTTGTTTCAGCCGTTTCGGTGGGATGGATAAACAATTGCTCGATAGCGGCAAATCCCTTATCCGTATACCAACCAGCCACAGCCGTGATTTCTCCGTCTATCTGTCCAATCAAATAGCCACGGTCGCTAAGCGATTGCAGGATTTCTGCCCGTTTCGGCTGCATTTTGCCGTCCGTTGCTTTATGGATCAACAGCATGATCGATGGAATGTCAGACGGCCGAGCACGTCGCACCGTAATTTCAGGCAGTTCCATTGGCTCTTCGTCTGTGACTGTTGGGGTTTCATCCACTTCGGGTGCTGGTACATCGGCCGTTTGTGCTGATTCTTCGGCCGAATCGCTCGAGATCAGCTCATCTAGTAGACCGTTGACTTGTGCTTCAGTCTCAGCCAGCGTACCGGTTGTGTCGATAACCACATCGGCTTGTGCCACCTTGTCCGCTTGTGGGTTTTGCCCCATGATCCGCTTGAACGCCTCATCTTCGTCCATGCCGCGCGATATGATGAGCCGCTGGAGCTGTAGAAACTTGCCGCAGTTGGCGACCCAAACCAAATCGCACAGATCTTTGGTTGGCCCTTCAAGTAGCTTGATCGCTTCAATCATCACTAATGGGGCATCTGAATTTTCGACCAAGCTGGTCATTTCTTCACGCACGGCCGGATGGATGATCTCTTCAAGCTGTTTCATCTTTGCAGGGTCTGCAAATACGATTGACCCTAATTTCGGTCGATTGATTTTGCCGTCTGGTAGCAACACATCTGCCCCAAAGGTTTTCCCAATGGCGGATTGAACATCTTTATTATTTTCTTGAATACCGTGGACTAGTTTGTCCGCATCAATGGTTAAGGCTCCCCGTTTGGCCGCAACCTTCATGATGGCCGACTTCCCCGTTCCAATATTTCCGGTCAATCCTATAACTTTCATGGCAAAAACCCTGCGCTAAATTTAACTTGATAATTCTTCCCATTCTATCATAAGTTGCTCTAGTTTCCCCTGCGCTGACTCATACTTTTCGGTTACTGTTTGGATTTTTTCGTAATCGCCCGTTGCACTGACAGACTCAAGCTCAGCCGTAATCGATTCTATCTCCGCTTCGGTTTCCTCAATCGAATTCTCAATTGCGCTGATTTTTTCATCCAATTTGCGCTGTTCGTTTTTGCTCAGCCCGCTTTTTTCGGCCGGTTTTTCCTGCTTTTTCAGTGGAGCCGCGGCCTTTTTTGCACTGCTTTCAGCTGTTTCAACCTGCTCTCTAAAGGCTACAAATTCTTTGTAATTGCCGTTGAACACCGTCATCCGGCCGTCAGCCACCGACCACACTTGAGTCGCCAAGCGATCGATCAAGTAGCGATCATGAGACACCATGAGGATCGTTCCATCAAATTGCTCAAGAACCGCTTGCAACAGCTCTTGGGCGCTAATGTCTAAATGATTGGTCGGCTCGTCTAGCAACAGGAAGTTCGCATCTTGCAGTGCCAAAATGGCGAGGGCCAAACGGCCGCGTTCCCCACCGCTCAAGGTGCTAACCTTCTTCATCACGTCTTCGCCGCTGAACATGAAGCGGCCGAGATAGCTACGTGCTTCGCTAATCATCATGTGCTGATGGCGCAACAGCTCATCCAAAATCGTGTTGCTTAAATCAAGCGAATCGTGAGCCTGCGAAAAGTAGCCCAATTTGAGCGATGCCCCTTGAATCACCTTGCCACCTAAGGCCGGATGATTGTCGAGCACCGTTTTGAGAAAAGTTGTTTTGCCACATCCGTTGGGGCCGATTAGCGCGGCAACTTCTAGTCGCATCAGCTCAATATTATCGGCCGTAAACAGCTCCGCCCCCGGATAACCAATAATGAGGTCGGTTGTGCGCAACACAATATTGCCACTCCGGTTGGCGCTTTTTAACCGCATCTTAAATTGGGGCAACCCGCTGTTAACTCGCCTCGATAAAAACTCTTTAACCTTTTCTTCGGTTTTCCACATGACAAGAGCTTGTCCGTCAACCCCTAGCTTGTCGTTCAGCCGTTTCCACTTCCCTTTGGCCTGACTGGTTCGTTGCCCCGCAATATTTTTCCGAATGTAGTCCATCTCTTTTTCAAGCTCAGCCTGCTCAGCCTCAAGCTCTTTGCGCCGACGATCCCAACGCTCTTCCCGTTGGTTGGCGTAGGAGGTGTAGTTCCCTTTGTACACCTCAATTTCTGTGGATGACATCTCCCAAACAATGGTTGCAACGGTGTCTAGAAAATACCGATCATGACTGACGATCAGAATCGCTCCGTCCCAAGCATTCAGCATCCCTTCCAGCCATTCAACGGCCGCAATGTCTAAATGATTGGTCGGTTCGTCAAGAATCAAAAGCTCCGGTTCTTCGAGCAGTAGCCGAGCAAGCAGGGCACGGGTTTTCTGCCCGCCTGACAAATGATCAAGCTGGGTATCCCAATTTTCTGGCTCAAATCCAAGCCCGTCTAAAATCCGTTTGATCCGCTGGTCGTAGTCGTATCCCCCGGCCGATTCGTAGGCTTGTTGCAGTTTGCTGTACCGGTCTAGCAACGTTTGGTCAGATGGGCTTTCTGCCATTTGGTTTTCGAGCTTTTCTAACTCGGCCGCCATATCTGCCAGATGCTCAAAAATCCGCTCCATTTCCTGCCGAACGGTAAAATGTTCCCGACCCTTGAATGCCAGCATCGCCTCTTGTCGCAAGTATCCAATTTGAGTGTCGCGGGCCAAGTTAACAGAGCCGGTTTTGGGAGACGCATTGTCGACCAAAATATGGAGCAGGGTAGTTTTACCAACCCCGTTTGGCCCAACTAGGCCGATCTTACTCCCTCGTTCAATCGAACCTGAAATACCTGAAAACAGGTCAAAAGCCCCAAAAGATTGTGACAGGTCGTTGAAGGATAAAATGCTCATCGGCCCCGATTATAGCAAGTTGCAGACTCGCCACGCAGAGATTCCCACAAATCCTATTATGTTTTTGTCTGCAACCAGCAAAAAACAATCCCGTACTGATAAAAGACTGTGAAACTTGGGAGCTGACCTTCACCACACTCCACTTTCTTGACGCAGGTCAGAATCATCCTAGAATTAAATCTGAACAATATCGCCTACAAATTAGCCAATATTGGAGTTAAGAATGAGCGACGAGATTCAAAATCTAAAAAATGAAAACGATGGAATGATTTCAGACGATGATAAGTTATGGGCTGCCCTAAGCTTAGCCATCGGCCTGATTGGGCTGATCATGCTATTCATCCCCGATAAAGCCAATCGCCCCTTTGTCCGCTACGCGGCCGTGCACGGCGTTGCAATCGGCGTCATCCAATTCGTTTTATCAATTATTCCTGGTCTAAACTGCGTTACCGGCATCGTTGCCCTTGGTTTATTTGGGTACACCATCTACTTGGCATTCTCAGAAACCTATCAAGGGAAATATGTTGAGCTACCATACTTGTCAGACTTCTTGAAAGGACAAGGCTGGACTCAAATTTCTGGATAACAACACCGGTTTTATTCAGCAACCTAATTTGACCTTTAAATCGTGACGCGTAGAACATTGAGTTTTACGCGTTGCGTATGGCTTATGCAGAATGAGAAACCTGATGAATATCGATAAAGAAATTAAGCTTTTGAAAGAGGATGAAAAACAGAAAGAGCCTGTGTCTGCTAAAGGAGAATGCAACCAAAACGATTCCTACAACTGGATTATTCCAGCCATCGCTGTTGTATTTGTGATCAAATATTTTGCGACCGGGAGTGGCTTTGAACTAGGCGCGTTTGCCGGTTACTGGTGGTTGATCTTCTTTTTACCGATGATTTTGCGTGCAGTTTCAAGCGATCAGCCAACAGAAAAATCCCCTAGTTAAACTAGCCGTTCATACAGCTGGTAACGCCCCTGCTTCCCCACAATCTGAATCCCACCCATATTGCGTAAGCAATAGGTCATTTTTTGCACGAGCCACGCCGGTTGCCCCGTCCCCTCTATTACATCTTTGTTTGTAAACTGATCGGGTAAATCGGCCGGTAACAGCTGGCAAATATCCTCGGCCGTTTCAAAAAGATGGCTCCCTACTACGTCGATCAGCTGACGTTCTTCCAACAGATATTTTTTACGAAACCGCCTGCGTCGTTTGTCCGTTCTGGGTTTACGATGCTCTTCTTCTTGCGTTAGGAGCACCTGCAGGCTGAAATTGGGCGACTGCATTAGATCCGGAAAGGCAACAAGCTCTTTGAAGACATGATAGACGTTCCCCCGTTTGGGTGACTTTCGCCGTGTTGGTTTGCCAACCCCAAGTTTGGGTGGTTGGATCAACCACTTTTCGGCCGGGATCGGGTAAACGAGCCGGACCGGATAGCTTTTTGTTAACTTGCGCAGTTTTCGTTTTAGTGGTGAAAATCCCCCCGTTTGAATTTCGATCAGCAGATCATCACGCACCACGTCGATAAAAAAGCCGTCTAGCGGAACTTCAAACTGATCCCCCGGCTGTGCGATCCACTGTTTCAGGGAGGCATGTAACGGCTTTTCATTCAGCGTCCCAATACCGTTCTGCGTGCCGTTCGGTTCGATTTTTGGGTCACTCATATTTTGAGACACTCATACTTGAGGGCCATCACTCATACTTGAGAGCCATCATTGGATCAAGCTGGACGGCTCGAATGGCCGGGTAGATGCCAGAAATTACCCCAATGGCCATAGAAAACACAATGGCAAAAACCATCAGCCAGATGGGGGTGTTAACGGGTGAGGGGATCGTATCGGGCGCTCCTTGGGAGATCAGATAGTTCCGGCCGATGCTACCCGCAATCCGGCCGACGCCCGAGGCCAAAATAAGCCCAGCTATCCCCCCGATGAGCCCAATCACCCCGGCTTCGCCCAAAAAGATAAACATCACGTCACGATTGGTGGCCCCAACCGCTTTCATCAGCCCGATTTCTTTGGTCCGTTCGTAGATGGCCATGATCATGGTGTTGGCGATGCCGATGGCGGCCACGATCAGCGCAATCCCACCGATACAGCCGAAGGCGATTTGGAGGCCGGTGAATACCACGCTAACCTCGCGCAAAATTGACTGGAGCGAAAACGCTTGATAACCGGCCGATGTGATGTAGCTTTCAACCGCTTGCACCTGCTGTGCTTCCTCGATTTGTACCAAAACTTGATTGTAGCCGTCACGACGCTCGTTAAATCGGCGGCCGGTGGCCCATTCATTGATGGCGTGCATGTCTTCAAGCGTCATGAAAATTTGGCCGTCTAGCTCACCACCTGTCTCTTCCAAAACACCAGCGACCCGCACCCGAATCCGCCGCTCGCTGGTCTCCCCATCCTGATTAAATTTGGTAGCAACCAGCTGAAGCGTTTTGCCATACAAATCAACCTGGTCTTCCTCTGGAATCCGGGCAAAGGTGCGGCTATCAAAAACTTGGGACGATATGGCGGAGCCGATAACAATTTGACCGTTGTTGAGCTTTCCATTCCCCTGCTCAAAATCATATTCTAAATCTTCGATTTGAGTTCGATCTATCCCCACAACTCGGCCGTTGACCGTGTATCTGTTAATGCGGAAATCCGCTTGGGCCTGTAGGTCTGCCAGCGGGGTGACCGCTTTGACACCACTTAAACCGCGCCACTCGTCTAAGACCCTTTCAGTGATTGGTTCAATCTCACTACTTGTCTCTCCACCAAAGTTGAAGTTGTACACTTGGATCTGGGTAAGCTCCCCCACGCTACCAAAGCTGGATGTGACGGTGTCCTGCAAACCACTGCCCACAGAAACAAGCAGAATCACGGCAAAGGTGCCGATCAAAACGCCGGCCGCCGTCATGGCAACCCGGAACTTCATGCGTCCTAAATTAGAAAAAACGATGCGTGTTAGTTCTCTAAAATTCATGCTTTCCTAGTACATTGCCTCAATTTTTTCAGCATTTTTCTGAAATCGTCATACCCGCGAAGGCGGGTATCTAGCGCTAGATTTGGCGCTGGATTCCTGCCTGCGCAGGAATGACGGCCTTGCTTAGACCATTTGGTTACTTTTGGGTTGAGCTATTTAATTACGACGAAAGATGCGGAAACCTACAAAAATAACCGCTAAAAGCCCTAGCAAAATACCACCAATCTGGAAGTTGCGGGTAGTTGTTGGGTCAGCTTCCCCTTCTAACCCATCAGCTTCAATCGGGAATCCGTTTTCATCTGTCGGGATGGGGTTTCCATTTTCATCGAGCGGTGGACCGTCAAAGCCAAATTCGTCAGCCTCATCAACTGTAATGAAGAGGGTCTCTTCGATGACTCGATTTTGATTCAAGTCGTCCAAATAGTTTACGCGAATGACCACATCGGTTTGCCCGGCTTCCTCAGGCACATAAAGTCCGTCAACTGAGATCGATGTTCCACCACCCAGTGGACCAGAGAAGATGGTGCCGATGGGGCCGGAAACGTCGGCCGGTTTGGGGTCTACGTCCATCTCAATGGTGTTGACATTGATGGTGTTTGAACCGATGTTGAAGATTTCGACCGAGAGATCAACCGGCTGACCCACTTGGATAAAGGTCGGTTTGTCGAAGAAGTCGATTTGGAATTGTGGGAGCCGTTCAACCAGAACAGAAACGGAATAGGGGGATTGGAAGGTTGCGGCCGCCCCATCTTCATAATCAAAAATGATCGCCATGTTTTCCGGCCGAGGGCTAGCTGTACCGGACACAAGAAATTCTTTGCTCAGCTCAACCGTTTCACCGGCCGGAATGTTCGGGATGAACTCGATGTTGCTCGAGTTGATGAGCGCAAACGGATCTAAGCTCGTTGCGCTGTCCCCCCCAAATTTGATCTGGACGTTTTGCGCATCCGCCTCTCCCTGATTTGCAACGGTAAATTGCATGGTAAACCGGCCGCCGGGTTCAACCAATCCGGAAACCGCGTAGCCAGAAAGCACCAAACGGGGCTTAGCACTTACGGCCGGAGTTGGGGTTGGCGTTGGTTCTGCCGCCCCTAATGTGAGCCCAACGTTGGCGTTTCCGCTGTAGCTTCGGCCGTCAGCGTCGAGCCACGCAAGATCAAAGGCTAGATTATATTGCCCACCGGCCAAGGTTGTGAGGGCGATCAACGGCAC
>JAHDGV010000054.1:15740-19351 GCA_020631655.1 Chloroflexota bacterium
AACAAGCCGCCTTCCCACGTGGCGCTATCGTTCCCCCGAATCACCTGTAGCTGATAATCGATTGGTGGGAAGTCGGGCGGAATAAGGGCGGTGAGAGTGCTGGGGCCAACATAACTGGTTTGGAGAACACCTGCGCCAACTAAGCGAACGGCTGAATCTGCCGTAAAGCCGCTACCAAAGACGGTAATGGTTGTTCCCGTGTCTCGATTGACTTGGGCCGGTTCTACTCCCGAAACTGATAAGCCGCCGGGGCTGGGTGTGCTGGTGGGGCTGGTATCAGCCGGGGCATTAATCTGGATGGTGCCCGCCCATTGGGCCGTTGTGGTTCCATCAGAAACTTCGATCTGGTAACTGCCCGCTCCTGCACCGGCCGGAACCAATGCGGTAAGCGAAGTGTCGTTAATGAACGAGGTAGTTAAGATGCCGAACCCAACCATACGCACGTAGCTATCGGCTGTAAAATCGGTCCCCAAAACGGTGAGCGTACCACCGGTTATTTGGGAAATGTTTGTAGGCTCAACCGTTGTAACGGTTAAATCGGCCGGAACTTTTTCAGCTGGGGCAGTAGAACCTTGTTGATCGCCGCCTGTAGGCGTACTGGTTGGGGGAAACTGAGCCTGAGCGGCGGGGGCTTGGACATTCAAGAACAGCAGGCCGAACAAAAGCATCCCACAAAATAAAAACAGTTTTCGTTGACTCACAATTTGAATCATCCTTTTTTCCTTTAGGCACATGAGAATTCTGGGAACAGCAGATTTGTCGAAGTGAAGAAAATCCCATCCATGTCAAAATATTTTTGGTTAATTGTACTTCTAAAATAATAAAAGATAATTTTCGCTAAACCCATCCTTTTTTGAAAATGCTAATTCACTCTTCTCCAAATGCGACTGAAACATGTGCAACTTTTTCAGATAGTGAGCGTATAGTCAGTAACAGTTTCAATTCAGCCCCTCTCTGAAGTCACCATAACTGTTTTACAAATCAAGTCTTATACGGACATAGCAATTGAATACATTGCAGTCGGGCTAAGGTCTGCGACTGAAGGGTTCTTCAGAAAGAATGCATCTGAATCCGATCCGTGGAAGACCATTCTATTTTTTAGGAGGTCTCAACATGAGGTTCAAGGTTCAAAACAACCAACTATTCCGTTTTTTGCGTACAAGCTACGCGATTTCTTTTGTAACAATAGGCGCCCTGATGTTAGTAATCCCAATCGGCATCATGATTGCAGAAGGTGTAGAAACCCAAACAATTTGGTTCGTTACTAGTGGGCTAGTTGCCTTGGGTATTGGAATCTTTGCCTTATCGCTCTGGCATGCAAACTTGTTGACCAAAGCTTTAAATTATGAGGCTAAGGACGGTATTCTGTACATTAGTGAAGGGGTTTTTATTTTCGAAAGAAAAGCGATTCCTCTAGACAGAGTCACTGACTTTAGGTTGGTACAGGGGATGTTGATGCGCTGGTTCGGCCTCTGGAAGATCCATGTCCAAACGGCCGGGGCCGCAGGTGCGGTTGGTGCAGAAGGAACCCTTTTAGCGGTCCAAGATCCAATAGCCGCTCGCGATCAGCTTTTAAAGTTGCGGGATGTTGCGGTCAAAGGGCAACAGATCAGTAGCGCCAGCTAGCTGAAGGACCACAACGATTAAGTACAACTAAATAAATTGCCTACCGGCCGCCAATCCTTTAAAAGATTGGCGGTTTTTGTATGTGCCTCTAGCGTTTAAATAAAGCACATTCGGTTTCGTATACGGCTTACAAAAAAACTCGGTATAATCCGGCCCGTGAAAAATTTTCCTTGGGTTCTGGGCATGATGTTGGTCGCTCTTTTTGCTTTAGGCAGTTGCAGTACCAATCTGCCTCAGGGTCCGCTCGTCACAGACAATCAGGTAATAATTGCCAATGCAAAGCCTACTCTTGCACCGACGATCACCCCTATCCAACTGGCTACATCTGCCCCGCTGGCAACCGCCATCCCCACAGAAATTGCCGAGCCTGAAACGGTCATTCAGGTTGATCAGACTGCGGGTTGTTCCCAGCCGGAGCTTTTTCAGGCGGGGCGACTGTGTTTTGTGGGTACCGGTGGAGAATCATTTGTGCATCCGGTATCGATGGTGTCGAACGGCCGGATGGGATGGCTGATAGACGGCGGCCGTGTGTTACAGGTTGATTTGGTCAATAGTGGCCCACCAATCGTTCTCATCGAACCAGGAACTATGTTGGAAGACGAGCCGGTTCAAGAACCGCTTGACCTTGCTCTGGTTGATCTGCCGAGTGGGGCGGATCATGGGTTGTTGGTTTTGGATCGGGTGGGGGATGTATATTTGCATGATCTGATCGCTGGAACATGGACACGGGATCGGTACGCACGGCCGATTGGGCAGACTTCATCCCATTACTATTTGGCGCTGTCTACCAACGGATCTGATCGGTATTTGCTCGAAACGAGCTACCGGTATGGGGTGCGGTATCTGCCAGACGAGAGTGAAACGGGCTGGTCTGTGGACGAAGAGAGCGTGTTGGTTGATCTGGCCGTGTTGCGCGGTTCTGCGGCCGCGTTTGCCTACGTGTTGCAACGGCCGATAGATTCACCCAATGCGGAAATTGTGCGGTATGTGCAGGGGCAAATCGATGGGAACTTCCGGCCGAATTTGAATTTGACCCGGCCGCGAGAAATTCAAGTTGGTCCCCGAGCCGTGTACGTTTTAGATCAGGGCGGATCACGTCTGTCGGTGTTAAACAATGAAAATGGGACGCTCCTGTCTCAGACTGAATTCCCATTTCCGATTTCGACCTTTGCGCTGTATCTAGACGAATTTGGAAGTTCGATAGCGATCTATGCCGGAAGAAACACCATTCATCTGCCCGGTAAACCGGAAATCCAAACTGCAATTGAGATGGCGGGGCAACCGGCTTTCCAGCTCGGAGAGGCATCTCATGATCCTGCAATTTGGGGCCGAATTCCTCAACTCATCTTGCCGATTGAAAACTTGCCGCCCGATGCACGTGAACTGCGGCTACCCGGTGCCCCGCGCCACTACCGGCAGGGGATTCATGAGGGGATGGACTTTTACTGGGGTCCCGGCCGCCAGATTCAGGCGGTTGCGTCTGGGACGGTGATTCGGGCGATGCACGATTATCAGGAGCCGTGGCCGGAGCTGTTTAGTTTTTACAGAGGGCAGGCGGCTCTGCAGGGGCAAACGACTCAGGAGGGATTAGATTTCTTTCGCGGCCGACAGATTTGGCTCCAGCATGAAAACGGCTTTATATCGCGCCACGCACATTTGAGTAGCATTGATCCTGCGATTATTGTGGGTGCTCCGGTAACGAGTGGGCAAATTATCGGCCGAGTCGGTAATTCTGGCTCCCCCGGATCACTTGATGGACCAGACGTTGACTCCCATCTACATTTTGAAATTTGGTACGGCGATAAGGGATATTTGGGGCAATTTTGGCGGCCGATTGAAACTCGGGAACTCATCGAGAGGCTGTTTCTTCCCTAACGTGTTTGATACCGAAATCTGACGCACCCATGGGTGAATAATCGCTTGAGCGTAGGGTTAGCGTTCTTCGGCCGACTAATCGATCATTCATAATGCCCCGTATTCAGAAA
>JAHDGV010000054.1:19451-22546 GCA_020631655.1 Chloroflexota bacterium
TTGGAACCTGAACCAACGGTTGATACCAGTATTATCCCCGAGGTTAACATTATTAATTTGGGAGATAAATCTGGTCAAGCGGGGCAATTACTGGTTCTGGCCGGCCGCGCCGCACGGCGTACGGATCAGACTTTGGTTGCCACATTGCGCACGCTCGACGGCCGTGATTTGGTCACCCAAGAGATCGAAGAGTTAGATTTTGGTGCCTGGGAAACCAATCTGGCTTTGCCGAGCACGTTTAGCGGGCAGGCCCGTTTTGCCGTGGATGTGTTGAATGCAGACGAAACGTCGGCCGCAAGTGATTCGATCCTAGTAAACATTACGCCTGATACCGATCAGGATCGTTATTTGATTCTGGATCAACCAGGCCCCGAGGGTGTTGGTGCATCCGACTTTTATCTTTTCTTTGATGGGTTTGCGAATAAGCCGGTTGATTTCAAAATTTCGATTGCGGTGCTGACTGAAGATTGCCGTACACAAGTGTCCCGCCAGAGCTTCGCGATGAACGGGAGTGGTTCGTGGCGCGGGTTTGTCCAAATTCCGCAGGATGTAACGGGTGAGGCTTGCGCCATCGCTTGGTTTGGGGAGCAAGGCTCGGCCGAGCGGAGAGAGGCACAGTATTTAATCAACGTTGTCCCTAAAGATGAAGGTGCTGGTACCACAATTGGCTGGCCCAAAGCGGGCGAAACGATTAAAGCTGGCGAGACGGTTTTCTTCCAAGGGGTAACGGTTAACGCAGAAAATGGAGAATTGGCGATTCAAATTCGCTTGGCAGATGGCTCGGTTGCGGCCGGAGACGTTGTAACGGTGGGACAGTACGGGTACTGGGAAGCGGAGCTGTTGGTTCCCGTTGATCTTGAAGGTGAGGTCCAAGTTTCGGCCGATGGTGGCAACGGATCGGACTCTATTCTTTTAAATGTTGAGTAACCAAAAACAATAATCAAAGCCATTTGGCAATGATTTGCCACAAAGCCCCTGTGGTCCAAAACGGACCAGAGGGGCTTTTTTGTTGATATGCAATTTACTGGTGCCTTTGCATTTTTGCTCAAGTTTGTCAGAATCCAGCTGAGATTATTGCATTCTTATCTTCATAAGTAGACAGTGCAATAAAAGGAAAGCGAAAAGAATGAACATTCTGAGATGGATATTGGTTGGTTTAGTTGCTGCTGAGCACATTTACTTTTTGGTGTTAGAGATGTTTTTGTGGACAAAGCCGCAGGGGATGAGTACGTTTGGCAACACGCTTGAATTTGCAGAGCAGACGTCTGTCTTGGCAGCAAATCAGGGCTTGTACAACGGTTTTCTGGCGGCCGGGTTAATTTGGGGGCTGTTGCACCCGGATCCTAAGATCGGATTTCAGGTTCAAGTTTTCTTTCTGCTGTGCGTGATTGTGGCTGGCTTGTACGGGGGATATTCGTTTAGCACTCGCATTTTGTATGTTCAAGCAGTTCCCGCTCTAATCGCTCTGGCCGTTGTCTGGTTTGCCCGTTAATCGGCCGATGTTTTTAGATACCATCCAGCAAAATTCGATAAGGCTTGCTGAAAAAACCGCCTTTGATTTTGTAGACAGTGATGGATTATCTGAGACGGTGACGTTTGGCGAGCTTGAATCAACCGTACAGCGGACGATGGCTTTTTTGCAGGCTAATGGGGTAAAGCAGGGTGATCGGGTTGCTATGCAGTTGCATAAATGCTTGCCCTTCATCTACCTGCATTTGGCAACCATGCGCTTGAGGGCCATTTCGTTACCGCTCAATCCGGGGTATCCGGTCCGTGAACTTACCTACTTTTTGGATGATGCAGAACCTAAGCTGTTCTTTACGGATCGGCAAAAAGCTGGTGATGTACAAACGTTTGAGTTAGATGGGACTACGGCCGGTTTTAACGCCCTAATCGGCGCACAAACGACCACATCATGCAATTCGCTCCGACCCACAAACCCTGACGACACCGCTTTGCTGATTTACTCAAGCGGGACCACGGGGCAGCCAAAAGGGGTGCAGTTGACTCATGGCAACCTGACTGCAAACACGGCCGGGTTGCACAGCGCATGGGGTTGGCGAGAGGATGATGTGTTGCTACACGTCCTGCCGATTTACCACGGGCACGGCTTGCCGGTGGCGCTGTACGGTGCACTGTATGCCGGTGCCACCACGGTGATGATGCCGAAATTCGAGACCAAACAGGCGCTGGATTTGATGGTTGAGAAAGCCTGCACCGTGTTCATGGCGGTCCCCACCATCCATAAAAGATTGGTTGAGTACGACCGTGCGGCCGATTATGATCTGAGCCATATGCGCCTGCTGACGTCAGGGTCAGACCGATTGCCGGATGATGTGAACATCAAGTTTCAACAGATTTTTGGTCATCAGCTTTTAGAGCGATATGGGATGACAGAAACGATGATGAATCTGTCTAATCCGCTGAACGGGGAGCGGCGGGTTGGCTCTGTGGGATTGCCGTTGCCACAGGTTGAAGTGCGGATCATTGATCCTGAATCTGACACCCCTTTGCCAGACGGGAAAGTTGGTGAGGTGCAGGTGCGGGGACCACACGTGTTTAAAGGCTACTGGCGACAAGCGACAAAAACGGCCGAGTCGTTTACCCATGATGGATGGCTACGCACGGGGGATTTAGGCCTGCGTGAGCCGGATGGATATTTTACGCTTAAGGGGCGTTCCAAAGATCTGATTATCACAGGCGGGTTAAACGTTTATCCGCCAGAAGTTGAGTTTGTGCTGGCCGAACATCCGGCCGTGTTGACCAGCGCCGTGGTTGGATGCCCCGATGCTGAATGGGGGGAACGGGTAACGGCCGCAATTATTTTGCGTGACGGGCACAATCCATCCCCACAAGAAATTACGGACTATTGCCGCGAAAAACTAGCGGCATACAAAATTCCAAGAGAAGTTGTTTTTGTTGAGGAACTGCCCCGAAACACGATTGGGAAAGTTCAAAAAGCACAGTTGCGCTCACAAATTTGTTCATAGTTGGACCAAAATATGTCGATCACACAGTTAATCAAAAAGCTCCGATCTGGGGAGTTAAAAATAAGCGACTACCTTGACCAGTTAGAAGCTCGATTTGTTGAAATG
>JAHDGV010000055.1:0-11488 GCA_020631655.1 Chloroflexota bacterium
ACATGACCGATGAGGACAGCCTGCGATCGGGAAACATCGGTCAGTGACTGGGAGTCCTGACCTATTTTGACACCCCGAACTCAGGTTAACTAGCGCCAGGGAAAATCACATTATCGTGACCGGCCAGTCTTGACTGTACGTGCTCCACAACAATGTCTAGATGATCTTCTCGATTAACAAAGTTGAGGTCTTGCGAAGGAATCGTCACCACGGGACACATATCAAATTCAGCGATCCAATCTTTGTAAAAGCGATCAAGGGTGGCCAAATAATCGGCCGAAATGCCAGCTTCCATTTCACGGCCGCGCTGTTGAATTCGCTCAACCAGTGTATCAACGGGGCAATCGAGATATAAAAGCAGATCCGGCTTGGGCAAACCCGCAATCACCAGCTGATATACCGATTTGTACGCTTCGTAATCTCGATCTGGCATGTTGCCCAAATGGTTTAAAACCCGGGCGAAAATATGCGCATCCTCGTAAATACTGCGATCAGCAATGGCAGAATTTGGCAAGTTGTAGAGTGCTTTGTGCTGCTCCGCCCGATGTCCCAAAAAAAAGACTTGCAAGTGAAATCCCCAGCGAGCCATGTCCCCATAAAAATCCGCCAAAAACGGATTGTCTTGGACCGATTCGTACCCCGTCTGCCAACCGAGCCGTTCCCCCAAGCGTGTTGTTAATGTTGTTTTGCCTGCCCCGATATTGCCAGCGACTAGCACAAATTTTTTCGTCATAAAAATCGATTATACCTTTTTCACGGCCAGCGTTCAGTTTTCTGTTTGTAGTCCCAAAATGACTGCTATAATCGCCCCGCATGCTCAAAATCATTTTGCGATATGAATGGGTTTACTGGTTAGCCGCCGCTGTGGCAACCGTTTTTCTTGATCCCGCACGCTTTCCATTCTTTGTGGCACTTCCGGCGTTTTTTGTTCTGCGCTATGGTGCCAGAGACAGACTATTTGCCAACCGGAAAACGATGATTCCGATTTTGGGCATCTTGGGGATGGTGATTGTGTCGGCCGTGGTCACACCCGATCTAATTTTTAGCCTGCGCAAAATCGCAGGGGTAGTTAATGGAATTGGACTTTATTTGGCGCTAGGCCATACGGCCGATGATCGGCCCGACTTGCCCACCTGGCTACTGGTTATTTTTGGGATTCTCGTGGCAGGTGCAGGTGCACTTGGAGCCGATATCGGGGCCAGAATTCCGATCCTGTTTCCACTCTTCCGCTTCTTCTACATCTTTGTGCCGTTTTTCCCCAACGTCGGCCGGGTGCTCAATGCCAACATGATCGGGGGAACCCTGCTGTTCAGCCTGTTACCAACCCTTGGGTTTGCCATTTGGCTGTGGCGCACCAACCGAATCAGCGGTGCAATTGCGGCCGCCGCATCGTTTGGAATTCAGACATTTATGCTATTGATCATGCAGTCTCGCTCCGCTATTTTAGGTGCGCTGGCGGCCGGTTTTAGCATGATGTGGCTCTTGCGCCCAACCGCTCGCCCGGTTTTGTTACGCGTGGCAATTGGCCTGATGACAATTATCGTCTTGCTCAGCCTACCGATTTGGCCAGATAACATTCAAGAACAAATACAGACCGCCTATTTCGACACCCTTGTCAAAGGGGATGAAGGAGAAGCCGGACTCGACAGCATCGAAGCGCGGCTAATTATTTGGGATCGAGCGGCCGAGCTCATCGCAGAGCAACCTTTAACCGGGTACGGGCTTAACATTTTCCGCACACTGGCCAACCAGCCTGAACCGATTTTGCCGCGCGATCAAGCCATCCCCCACGCACACAATTGGGCGTTGCAAATCATGCTTGAAATGGGTCTGCCGGGATTGGTTTTTTACATTTGGCTTTTGCTGGCAATCTGCATCCCATTAAAAAACGGGTGGCATCAAGATTCAAATCAGCGGGTGAAATTGGTTGGCATCGGTGCAGGGATTGTGGCGTTCATGCTATTTGGTCTGCTTGATACGGTTGCTCCGGGCGCCCGGCCGGACTTTATTTTTTGGATTTTGCTGGCGGCCGGATCAAATCAGTCAGTATAAAATTGCACAAAAATGTAAAGCTGAAGACAATTGAAACGTAGCCTACTCATCAATTTTACCCGCTTCGACCTCTGGTTATTACAGAAAAATAAAATTCGTAATCAACATCGCCTGCCCCCTGTCTATATCAGTAATTAAGGTCCTAAGCCGGACCAAAAAGTTAATTCGAGGAAATTTATTATGAAAAACAAAAACACACTAATTATTGGCGGCATCGTAGCCGCACTTGTATTGATTCCGATCGCATGGTGGCTCATCTCTCCCCTTTTCCGCACCGACGCAGTCAACGAAGAATTTCCGTTTGATTTACCAACAGTGAGCGAAGCTGAGGCGATGCCGGCCGATGAGCTTGAAGCAACTTTGGTCGAAGCGATGGAAAAAGCAGAAGAGATGTCTGACGAAATGACAGACGAAGAAATGGACGCGCTTGCTGACCAAATGCAAGAGGTTGCGGCCGTGATGCCAGACAAAGAAATGGAAGAAGATATGCCAGAAGCGGCCGCCAACGAGTGGATTCAGGTTGCAATGGGCTCATTTATTGACGCAGACGCATTCCATCAGGGATCAGGAAGTGCAACCATCTTCCAACAGGGTGACACCCGCATTTTGCGCTTTGAAGATTTTGAAGTCACCAATGGCCCAGACTTACACGTTTTACTCGTTGAAAACACCGAAGGCGATATGGGTGAGTATTTTGACTTAGGTCAATTAAAAGGAAATGTTGGTTCGCAAAATTATGAGATTCCTGATGATCTAGATCTATCCCAGTTCAGCGGCATCATGATTTATTGCCAGCCGTTCCACGTCAATTTTTCAACCGCTAGTTTCAACTAGCATTCAGCTACAACCTTTACCAGACCTACGAGGTTTTAAAAACCTCGTAGGTCTTTTTAGAGAGTTCTCGTTTAACTGGGAACTCTTTTTTTGTTTTAAGTGGCTTTCGATCCTGATGAGGTACAGAATGCTAATGTAAAGCCTAGCGCTGGATACCCGCATGCGCGGGTATGACGTCGACAACATTTGAAACCCGTTATCTCAAAGTCGGAATTTCATATGATCCAGCGTCTAAAAAAATAGGTGAAGTTGACTTTAGTTCAGCTTGTTGAGAAACTCGAAATTGTGACAAAACTATCTACTTCAGAAATCAACCGATTTAGTCGGCACATCATTTTGCCCGATGTGGGCATGGCGGGTCAGCAGAAGCTAAAAGACTCGGCCGTTTTGTGCATAGGGGCTGGGGGATTAGGCTCACCCGTCCTGATGTATTTGGCCGCGGCCGGGATCGGCCGGATTGGGATCGTAGACTACGATGTGGTCGATGTGACCAATCTGCAACGGCAGATTATTCACGGTACAAGTAGTGTGGGGCAGCCGAAATTAGACAGCGCGGCCGAGCGGATGTTAGATATCAATCCGCATGTCCAAATCGACAAATACGAAGTCCCATTTACGTCTGAAAACGCACTTGAAATTATGGAACCGTATGACATCGTTATCGATGGGACAGATAATTTTCCAACTCGATATTTGGTGAATGATGCCTGTGTGATCAGCGGCAAACCCAATGTCTACGGCAGTATCTTTCGCTTTGAAGGGCAACTGTCTGTTTTTGGCGCAAAAGATGGCCCATGTTATCGGTGCTTGTTCCCCGAACCGCCTCCCCCCGGCTCGGTCCCATCCTGCGCAGAAGGCGGGGTTTTAGGCATTCTGCCTGGCACAATTGGGGCTTTACAGGCGACTGAAGCGGTTAAACTATTACTCGGCATCGGCCGACCTATGATCGGCCGGATGATGATTTACGATGCGCTCGAAATGGATTTTATGGAGCTAAAAGTCCAGAAAAACCCTAACTGCCCCGCATGTGGAGATCATCCCACCGTTACCGAACTTATCGATTATGAACAATTCTGCGGCATGCCAGCGCATGACCACAGTGATTACACGTCAGGAGAAAATGAGATGAATCAACAAACTCCGGTTCCCGGAATCAGTGTTCAAGAACTCAAAGCCCGCTTAGATGCTGGGGAAAAAATCAAAATTTTAGATGTGCGTGAACCGCATGAATGGGAAATTTCTAACTTAGAAAAATATGGCTCATTCTTGATCCCAAAAGATCAGGTGGTGTCACGCGCGGCCGAGCTAGACAAAGATGACACACTGGTGGTGCAATGCCGCAGTGGCGGCCGGAGCGCCGATGTCATCCGCTGGCTACAGCCTTTAGGGTTCGACAAGTTGTTAAACCTTGAAGGTGGGATCAATTTGTGGGCGAAAGAAATTGAAGACGATATGCCGATTTATTAATCGGGAGGTATTAACATGAAAGCAGTTTGGAATGGCGAAGTAATCGCAGAAAGCAACGATACAATTGTGGTTGAGGGGAATCATTATTTCCCACCTAGCTCTGTCAAAAAAGAGTTTTTAGTAGATAGCAATCGGACTACCGTTTGTTCTTGGAAAGGAACGGCCAGTTACTATCACTTGAAAGATGGCAGTGGGGCACAAAAGGATAATGTCGCTTGGTATTACCCAAATCCAAAAGATGCGGCCAGCAATATCAAAGATTATGTTGCATTTTACCCAGCAGTATCTGTTAGCTAAGTAACTTTAAACCGGCCGGTTGGTGGACCCAATCGGCCGGTTTTTATTTTTGCACCCATAATCCCCTAGAACCAAAGCAATATAAATCATGAACAAATTAGGGTTAACTTTTGGTGGCGGTGGAGCCAGAGGAGCCACACATGCAGGCGTTTTATACGAGCTAGAAGCGCTGAACGTAAAAGCCGATCTTTTGACTGGGACCAGCATTGGGGCTTTTGTAGCGACCATGGTCGCTTTTTCCAAATCAGCCAAGGAAATTCAAGAAGTTTTTGAAAAAATTGAATTGGGAGGCCTCTACAGTCGGCCGGGAAACAAACCGGCGCTGTCGAACATAAACAGCTTTGAAAATGCTTTGGTTGATGTAATCGGCCGACCCAAATTTGCCGATTCGGACATCCCGCTTGCTGTGGTTGCGACAAACTTGGTTACCCGGCAAGAAGTTGTGCTTGATGAAGGGGATGTGGTTTCGGCCGTGATGGCCTCGATGGCGTTTCCCATCCTGTTACCCCCCATCGAACGGGCCGGTCTTACTCTGGTAGACGGGGGTTTGGTCAACAATGTGCCGTTTGATGTTGCCCGTGCACGCGGTGCAACCTGCGTCATCGCGGTGGACTTGGGCAACTCAGCCCCGTATGGCACAACGCCTACACTCAGCCAAGGGGCGGGGCTACTCGGTTGGGCCGTGAATGCGGCCAAACAGCAAGAGATTTTTCAGGTCATCACCTCGGTTACCGACATCATCACGGAGCGCTCTTTGCAGGCCAGAATGGCGATATCCCCACCCGATCTTTTGATCCGGCCGCAGATCGATGATGTGGGGCTTATTGATTTTGACATGACAGAAAAAGCGGTTTTAGTCGGCCGGAAATCGATAAGGGAAAACCCACTAATTATTGAAAAATTACGCCAGTGGTGTATAAACAAAGATTCACAAAATTAGTTTGGAGAATTAAAACAGCATGGACCATTATTTAGGCATCGATGTGGGCGGAAGCGGCATAAAAGGGGCTTTGGTAGATTTAACCAAAGGAGAGTTCGCTTCAGATCGAATCAGAATTTCAACGCCCGAAGGGTTCAAAATGGAAGATGTGTCAGCCACTATCGCTGAGATCATCAAATCATTTAATTACACCGGTAAAGTTGGGGTTGGTTTTCCAGCACCGGTCCGGTTAAGTGATGGGATTGTTTTAGCCGATCCAACAGCCCACCATGTTCCGGGCTGGCGCGGCAAGTCAGCTTCAGAGGCCTTTTCAAAGGTATCTGGCTGTGAAGTGACTGTGGTTAACGATGCGGATGCGGCCGGATTGGCCGAGGCACGTTTTGGAGCCGGCATGGGTGTAGAGGGGACGATTCTTGTGCTGACTTTAGGGACCGGAGTCGGTTCAGCCCTGATTTACAACGGCCAGCTCATCCCAAATACTGAATTGGGCAAGCTGTACTTGAAAGGGCAGGATGACCACTCGGAGCAATACATGGCCGGCCGGATTAAAGACGAGCAAGACTTATCTCATATGGACTGGGGAGCCCGGCTCAACGAATATTTGGTTTACGTGAACTGGTTGTTTGACCCGAAAATGATTATTTTGGGCGGCGGCATCAGCAAAAAGTTTGAAAAATATAAAGATGCGATCGATGTAGATTCAATCGTCATCCCTGCAACGATGCGCAATAAGGCAGGGATTATCGGGGCGGCCGCGGCCGCAGCTGGCTAAAGGTTGCTATCGAAAATTCTAAGCGTCAAACGGGTCAACTCAGCGTACAAAATAATCTAATGAACGTTGGCGTTAGTACCCAAATTTTCCCGATTGGGCTAAAATACTAGACTAATTCCAACAGGTGAACGTTACAAACTAAATAGGTGGTTCGAGTTATGCAAACGATTTAGGACCGTAGCACGATAAAGCTATAATCGTTTGGTAAGTATCGATAAAGCGTCAGATCAATCCTCACATTAATTTGCATAATTAATGGTATCCAATCAGCTTATTTCTTACGGAGAAAGTTCAATGAAAAATTTGATGGTTACAGGTGGGGCGGGGTTTATCGGTGCTAATTTTGTCCATCTCATGATGGAGAAGTACCCGGATTATAACTTTGTAGTTTTTGACAAATTAACCTACGCCGGCAATTTGGATAACTTAGAGAAAGTATCTTCGTTGCCCAACTACACATTTGTACAAGGTGATATTTGTGACAGCGCAATCGTGGATAAAACGATCATCGATCACAACATTGATACGATCGTTAACTTTGCGGCCGAGACCCATGTAGACAGGTCAATCTTAGACCCCGACGCATTTGTTAGAACAAGTGTAAACGGAACATGGGTATTGCTAGAAGCGGCCAAAAAACATCAGCTTGAGAGGTTCCATCAAATCTCAACCGATGAAGTTTATGGCGACATCCCAGAAGGAAAATCTTCACTAGAAGGTGATCCACTTGAACCACGTAGCCCTTATGCGGCAAGTAAAGCCAGTGCCGATTTAATGGTACAGGCTTATCACACCACCTTTGGTTTACCAACAACCATCAGCCGGGGCTCAAACAACATCGGTCCATACCAGTACCCTGAAAAGGTTATTCCGCTTTTCACCACCAACGCTGTTGATGGCAAACCGCTCCCAGTTTATGGAGACGGCAAACAAAAACGGGAATATCAATATGTGATGGACCATTGTGAAGCAATCGACGTTGTTTTACACAAAGGAAACATCGGCGAAATTTACAACATTGGCACCGGCGTAGAAGTTGAAAACATGCGCATGGTAGAGATTTTGATCGAAACCCTTGGTGTTTCTTCAGATCTCATCCAACATGTAACTGACCGGGCAGGTCATGACCGCCGATACAGTTTAAATATTGACAAGATAAAATCATTGGGTTGGACCCCACGACATGATCCAGAAGATGCGATTCGCCTAACGGTAGAATGGTATCGGGACAATGAGCAATGGTGGCGCAAAGTTCGCAACGAGGACTTTGACCAATACTATGAACGCCAATATGGCGAACGATTGAAAATTTAACATACGGTTGATTAGACCCGTTTGTTTGATTGATATAAATTCATCATCCTAAATTACCCCTAATCTCCGTATTGGCTTATGGTGTAACCGTGCTCATCAACTGTGTTGATGGGCACGTGCAGAATTAAGCACATAGATAACATTATTGGAGATTAGATACAATGAGTGGTTTAGAAGGTGAAACAATTGCCGATACCCAGAAGAGTCGTGTAGATGGACAAGCAGGGGTGCTGATCTATCACGGCTATGATATTCTGGACTTAGGGGAAAATGCAGATTTTGAAGAGGTAGCATATCTACTGTGGAACAATGCTTATCCAACAGCTGATCAACTAAAAGAATTTGATGCTGAGTTGAAGTCTTTGCGGGCTCTACCAGAACCTGTCATGACGGTTTTGAAAGCGCTTCCAAAAGATGGACATCCAGTTGCTGCATTGCGCACGGCCGTAAGTGCCATGAGTCTGACAGACTCAACCGCAGATGATGTGAATCTTGAAAACTCTTTGGCGATTGCTAAAAAGCTAACCGCTTCTATTCCAACCATCGTTGCCGCGTGGGAACGGCTACGTAACGGCTTAGAGCCAGTTGCCCCCAACAACGATCTGGGCCATGCAGCAAACTTCTTGTACATGTTCACGGGTGAAGAGGCTTCTCCAGAAGCGGTTGACGCCATCGACAAATATTTGGTCCTTTTGGCAGATCATGGCTTTAACGCCTCAACCTTCTCTGCTCGAGTAACCACCGGAACCTTGTCAGACATGTATTCAGCAATCACCACGGCGATTGGCACCTTGAAAGGGCCAGCACACGGTGGTGCAACCCAAGCGGCGATGGCTCAATTCATCGATGCCCAAAAAATGGGTGCCCAAGAATGGTTTGATGATGCTCGCGCCTCTGGCAAACGGGTTATGGGAATCGGACACCGGGTTTACAAAGTTGAAGATCCACGTGCAAAAATCTTACGGCCGTTGGCACAAAAATTGGCTGAAGGACACGAACAAGGTTACTGGTTCGATGTGGCTGTAGGCGTTGAAAATGCTGCTCGGGCAGATCAATATTTCATCGACCGGAATCTATTCCCAAATGTTGACTACTACTCAGCCCCAGCGTTGTACATGCTTGGTATCCCAATGGATACATTCACCAGCATGTTCACCATGAGTCGCGTAGTTGGATGGACGTCTCACGTTTTGGAGCAGATGGAAAACAACCGTCTGATCCGGCCGCGTGCGAACTATGTTGGCCCAACCGATCTAAAGATTGGCGGCTAAGCATCCCGGCAAAACAAATTTTAAAGCGCGACCAAGGTCGCGCTTTTTTATTGCCTAACTCACACTACGCGCTAGCAGACCTCGGAGGTTTACTTCACAGAGGCCGCTATTTTCTCGAGAAAGTAAACCTCCGAGGTCTTTACCGGAAAAGCTTGGTAGATCAGTGCCTAATTTAGACCAAAGTAAAAATTTACTTGGGTTAGTGGTATCCAACAGGGAGAATATGAATAATTTGAGGACTATTATGTTTGGCAAGTTCTGGAGAATTGAGATGAAACAAAATTTATCGATAGTGTGGATAGGTCTACTCGGGTTGATTATTGGCGGATGCTCGCTTCTCGGTTCATCAGAAGAACCGATCACCATCACGCCTGAAGTGATCGAAGACCCAACCAGTCCGCCCCCTACCAACACGCCTCCTCCCCCACCTACCGCTGTTGCCCAAGTTTCGGCCGAAGAGGAAGAGAACAAAGAGGCGCAACTTTTAGCCGATTTATCGGTCGGCAGTGTGAATATCACATTGGAAAATGTCCCCCAATGTATGACCCCACAAGACAGCACTAATTTAGGCGTAAAAGTTGATATCCTCAATCTTGGGAGCCTGCCAGCAGGCCCATTTGACGTAACGGTCAACGGACAAACCGCTACTTTCACCGGTCAAATTATTCCTGGTGATATCGGGACTGTTTGGGTTGCTTCGTCTGACACAAATGTGCAGATTGTGGTTGACCCTACAAACCAAGTTGAAGAAACCGACGAGACCAACAACGTTTTCGAACAGATCGTGCCAATTCCAACTTTGCCGATCCCATGTACGCCAACGCCAGAACCAGCCCCCGAAGCGCTGCCTGTGGATGCCATCGACTTAGAATGGACGGCCGGAGGCTTTGCAAAACCACTGTTTGTGACCCATGCGGCCGATGACAGACTTTTTGTGGTTGAGCAACAGGGAACCATCCGCGTCATAACTCCCGACGGCGTTGTTGGAAACACCCCGTTCTTAAACATTATTGACCGCACCAATTCAAGCCGTAACGAGCAAGGATTGCTCGGGCTTGCATTCCATCCCGACTATCAGCAAAACGGCCGCTTTTTCGTAAACTACATTCAAGCAGATGGAAGCACGGTGGTTTCAGAGTTCCGAGTAACAGCTGATGCAAACGTGGCTGATCCCAGCAGTGAACGGCAAATCATCACCATCGGTCAACCATATGCAAATCACAATGGCGGGATGATTTCCTTTGGCCCTGACGGCTATTTGTACATCGGCATGGGAGATGGAGGGTCGCAAAATGATCCTGAAAACCGAGCTCAAAATCTTGACTCTTTGTTAGGCAAAATTCTGCGCATCGACATCGACAACGGTGACCCATACGGCATTCCGGCCGACAATCCGTTTGTTAACGATCCACTCGCCCGCAACGAAGTTTGGTCGTTTGGCTGGCGCAACCCGTGGCGCTTTAGTTTTGACCCGGCCACTGGCAACATGCTAATTGGAGACGTAGGGCAAAACGAAATCGAAGAGATCAGCCTCAATCCGGCCGGGATTGGCGGGCTAAACTTCGGCTGGCGCATTTTTGAGGGGAACAACTGCTACTTGGACGACTGCTCAACCGCCAACTTGGTCCCCGCCATCGCCCAGTATGATCATTCCGACGGCCACTGTTCAGTGACCGGTGGCTACATGCATCGCGGCGTTCAACAACCCGGCTTGTACGGCAATTACTTCTTTGCAGACTACTGCTCTAGCCAGATTTGGCGCCTGTTTACGGCCGCAGACGGGAGTTATTCGATGGCTCCGCTCAGCCGGCCGGGCTTCTTCATTTCAAGTTTTGGCGAAGATGTAAATGGAGATGTGTATGTGGTGAATCAGGTAGGCGGTGAAATTTATAAGATTGTTGCGGCTCAATAATCTTGCTAGACCAGCCTGGTTTTTAGGAACCAGACTGGTCTTTTTAAATGTCTAGTTGGATGACCCCATCCACAATCTGAATTCGGTATTTTTTAATCCGATAATTCTCATCCCCCACACACCGGCCGCTGACAAGATCAAACTTCCACTGATGCACGGGGCAATAGGCCCGGCCGCGATGGATCTCCCCCTCACGAAAATCACCCCCAGCGTGCGGGCATTTGGCCGAAAATGCAATCAGATCACCGTTTACACGTGTGATCACCACCCCATCCCCACTGGGTAGCTCGAGTGAAACCGGCTTGTTTTCCGCTATAGAATCAGGGGTAAAGTCAGTTTTGATCATGGGGCCCGAATAACAAATATTTTCAGAGACTAAAAATCATCTTGATTAATTATTCTTTAGAGTAAATATCCTAAAACTTTAGTAGACGATGTCATTCCTGCGAAGGCAGGAATCCAGCGCTAAGTCTGGCACTAGATACCCGCCTTCGCGGGCATGACGCTACCTTAAGATAGTTAGTTTAAATAATTTACCTAGTATTAATCTGGCTCGCTAAAAACCGGATCAGGAAAACTCGATTTACAGCTAGAATCTGGTTCTAGATTGGGCTGGTCGAGAAAATCAA
>JAHDGV010000055.1:11588-22495 GCA_020631655.1 Chloroflexota bacterium
GATTCAAGCGAATAATCATATCCTTCAAAATATTCGATCAAGCGCGGATTTTTTTCAATCTCCACTTGAGCATTCTCTGGAACCGAAAACGGATACTCTTCACGACACTGAATCGTGGTGTATAGCGCACCGCTGAAAAAGTCGTCGTTCACAAAGAACAACTCCTGCATTTCAACAGCTTCATCTAGCTCACCATCTTCAAGATCATCGATGATGTCTGGCATATCGATAAACATAGTCTCTGAATAAAGTGTTTGGAACAGCATGCCGATTAAATTGTCTCCCCAAAACAGAGCATCGTATCTGGAGCCGTTGAGCCAATGGCGAATTTCAATCTCAATAGGATTTTCATTCAGCTCTTCTACAAGGGTATAAAATCGATTTTCGAGATCTGGATACTGTTGACTACACGCAGGATCGGCCGCACAGCTATCAAAAAACACCCTGAACGCTTCGTTCATGCTGCGCGGTACATTCTCGTACAGGTCCGCCTCGATGGGATAGGCAGAGTCGAGGATCACGCTCCGCACCCCGGCCGGATAATCCCGCATCACCGTTTGAGCCAAACGAGTCCCATACGACACTCCAAACAGGTTCCATTGTTCGATGCCTAACGCACGGCGGATCGCATCGACATCGGCCGCGCTGGCCGCACTGCCATAGGTGCTTAAATCGATCCCTTGGCTTTGCAAATTTTCACTACATTCGGCCGTGGCTGCCAAATATTCCGGCTCCACATCTTCCCATTCAAGCCGAGAATCTAAATAACTTAACTCAAGCTCTCTCAGATTTGGGCAACTGAGTGCGGGTTCAGAATACCCAATCCCACGCTGATCAAAGGTGATGTAATCATGACCTGCTTCTAAAAACGGCTCGATGTTATCTTCAAACACAAATGGCAATAGCTCAAGTGTAAATCCACCCGGGCCACCATCTAGATAAACAACCGGGTCAGCTTTTGGGTTAGAGCTAGTTGATCGATAAACGGCCACGGCCAAAGCAACCGCTTCACCCGGCTGGGGATCATTCCAATCCTGCGGCACTAAAATCGTGCCACATTCCACAGTTACATCCTCTGGCACACGAACGGGGCAATCTTGAATCACAAATTCGGGTGATGCGTTAGGATCAAATTGATCTACCGCTTCAGGATCAAGAACCCCAGCGGGATTTTCTACATCTACATCGCCAAAGTTTTGCTCAAAAATAAACAGCCCGATCGCCACGACAATCAGGCACATAAACAGCAGGCTAGCGATGGCACCGATAATGAGCAGGAGCCGTCTTCTGGGTTTGGGTTCTTCTTCTTGGGTCATGCAGATTGGGGAACAAGGCCAACTTGAAGCGCATCTTTCAGCGTGCGGCACTCAATCACTTTTAAGCCTTTAGGATAGTTTGGTTTTTGGCGGCCGACCGCCACCGGAACAACACAGCGTTTAAATCCAAGCTTAAACGCCTCACGTAAACGAATTTCAGGCTGGCTAACGGTGCGTAATTCACCGCTCAGGCCGATCTCGCCCACAAAGGCCATATCGGCGTGTACCGGCCGGTCACGCACACTGCTGGCAATCGCCATCGCAACAGACAGGTCGCTAGCGGGCTCATCAATGTCTAGCCCACCGATCACGTTTACAAACACGTCTCGGTCAGCCAACGAAAGACGAACACGGCGAGAAAGCACCGCTGTCAGCAAGAGCAGCCGATTGTAGTCAATTCCATTGGCCGTACGGCGCGGGTTGGCAAACGTCGTTGCGCTGGCAAGCGCCTGAATCTCGACCAACAGCGGTCGGGTCCCCTCCATTGTCACCGCGATGGCCGACCCAGAAGCGTTCACTTGCCGTTCAGCCAAAAATGCTTCGGATGGATTGGGAACTTCTTCCAGACCGGTTTCGATCATCTCAAAAACGCCAACTTCGCTGGTTGCGCCAAAACGATTTTTAATGCTCCGTAGCAAGCGATACCGATGGAACGGATCACCTTGCAGTTGTAAAACGGTGTCAACAATATGCTCTAAAACCCGTGGTCCAGCAATCGTTCCTTCTTTGGTTACATGCCCCACTAAAAAGATGGTGATCGCACTATTTTTGGCTAGTTCTTGCAGACGTGTAGCGCACTCACGCACTTGGCTCACACTTCCGGCCGCTGATTTTAATTCATCGGTCCATGTGGTCTGGATACTGTCGATAATGACCATCGTTGGATTTTCGGTCTTGATGTGGTGCAAAATCGCATCCAAGCGTGTTTCAGTCACAAGATACAGATCATCCGCCTTCACTTTCATCCGGTCAGCCCGCATCCGAATTTGTTGCGTGCTCTCTTCGCCCGAAACGTACAGCACTTTGCCATGCTCTTTGGCAACCATCGCGGCCGTTTGCAATAGCAAGGTTGATTTACCGATGCCGGGGTCACCACCCAAAAGCACCAGAGAACTGGGGACAATCCCCCCACCCAAAACGCGGGAGAGTTCCCCGATAGGCAACTTCATCCGCTGGTAATTTTCTTTTTCCACATCGGCCAGTTTAACCGGCGGCCGTGTGGTCAGCGCGGCTCTGCGGTTACTGCCAGAGCCAGAAGCTGATTCTTTTTCTATGACCTCTTCCACAAAGGTGCCAAATTGTTGGCAGGATGGACATTTGCCCAACTGCTTAGGTGAAACTCGGCCGCATTCTTGGCAGACGAAACGGGTTCTTACTTTTGCCATTTTTTGAGTGTATCGTTAAAAGATTTCTAAAATTAGTCGTGGATTGTTGCACCACAATTCCCAAGGTTATATTCTCCACCTACCGCTATAATTTACAAATTAACTAATGTAGTTTTTGATCCCTCAATTGGTGCAAGTCGCCCGTTTCACAAAGGTGCTCAAAATCACCGAAACGTTTTGATCATTCTTCTACATCATTTTCCCACCGCTAACTTTAATCCGTAACCGTTTCATGGCTGATCAGTTTTCTCAACTCGTTGATGTGCCAGCACTACTTTTCAGTATTGTCTGGATTGTGGGGTTCGCAATCATTTTGTCATCCCTCTCAATTCAACATTACAACGCACAGCAATCAGGCATACCGTTCCTAGAACAGCTCAAAAAGCCTCCGTTCCAGCTTGTGCTATGGATCGGTTTGACTCTTGTTTCAATCGGCTTTGCGGGCATATCAAACAGCCGCTGGGAACTTATCGCATGGATTGCGCTTGGCGCACTGAGCCTATTTCAGACTATTGACCCTCTACAAAAGTTTAGGGAGATGGACGTTTAACCCAACATCTATGAGACATATTATTTCAGAATACGCATTGATCGGATTGGGAGTGGTCTGGGTCCTTTTTGGTTCTTGGATTCTTGTGGGGGATTTTTTCCAACCACCTCCCGTCTTGATTCAATGGTCAACAGAAACTGAATTTGAAACGGCCGGCTTCAACATCTACCGCAGCAACAGCTTGGATGGAGAGTTTGAACAGGTGAATGTCCAGCTCATTCCGGCCCAAGCCGATGCGGCCGCTGGGGCGCAATATAGCTGGGAAGATACCGCCGCCGAAGCGGGGAGAACTTACTACTATCAGCTAGAAGATGTTGAATACAACAACTCGCGCACTCGACACGAACCTTTCTCTCATACCTCTGCAACTTCATCCCCAATTAAGCTGGCGGTCGCCATAAGTGCACTTGTGTTCGGAATTGCACTCATCTTTTACGGCCGATTCGAGTTACGCAAGAAAAATCTATTGCATTCCCCCATCGTCACGACATAAAATTCGACTATGTTTGATCCAAAACAAACCTTAAAGCATCAGCCCTCTCTGGTGTGGCGCGAAGTTGAGGATGGGGTAGTTATCGTCTCACCGGCCGGTGGAGAAGTCAGAGCCCTCAACCGCTTAGGCAGTTCCATCTGGGCCAAATTAGATGGGACAAAATCAGCCGGAGACATCCTTTCAGAGCTTATTTTAGAATTCCCACAAGTACCTGAATCCCAGCTAGAAAATGATCTAGATGAGTTTGTCACCAGCCTTTTAGAGCGTGAGATGCTCATTTCGGACAATTGATTAGCAGAAAATGAAAGATTAGCGTTCTACCTGCCTGCTTGCCTAACAAAATTCTCATTTAGAAAATTAAGCAATCTATTAAAATGGTCATGTTTGGTCATATTATCTGATCGCCAGAAAACGTTTCTGACCTCAGCCCAATCTTTTTATGTCTCATCTTCGTTCCAATCGATTTCATCCCATCACAGCCATGAGCCTTTTGCTTGGTCTATTACTTGCCGTTTTTGCCGCCCCTGTGCCGGGGAAAACAAACTCAGCCTCGGCCGAGTCATCCCCCTCTGACATAACAACGGGCGGGACCAAGTTGCCGGTCGGTGAAACAGTTTTCAAAGTCGAAATTTCTGAAGAAGGGATCTACGAAATAGCCGCGTCGACCCTGATCAATCTGGGCATGAGCGGCTCGCTAAATCCAAATGGGATTCAGCTATTGCACAACGGAAATCCCATTGCTTGGGAGCTGGTAAGCGATAGCACGGGACAGACCGCAGTCTTCGATAAAAATGACAAAATTCGTTTTTATGGCTGGCCGTTTGATGAATCGAGAGAAGAAAAACTGTACGTTAATAACAACGTGTTTTGGGTTATTCCCGGAGAAGGTGCAAATTCGGTTCAAGCGAGCACAGGAGCATCTGCCACCACACCGGTTGTAACATCGGTCAGCACAACGACCCAGCTTGAATTTGATGATCATTTCAGTTCGATGTTTATGATCGAATCGGACTGGGAAAACGAAGGGGCAGAACCGGACCATTTCTTCTGGACCACCCTCAGTCGGCCGTTTGGCGAGGCCATTGTGACCAAAACGTTGACCATTGATCTGCCCCATCCAACCAATACGGCCGTGCCCGCCACAATCGAGGCGGTCTCAGCCGCCCGTGCCAACGGGAACACCCCCGGCACCGCCCGCATGATTTTGCCCGATTCAGGTCAGGTCGATCACGATTTCTATCTGGGAGACATCTTTTCACTTGAGAAAACCCTGCCTAACAATGCATTATCGAATGGGGCCAACACACTTACCTTCCAACATTTGCAATCAGGGGATTCAGATTCAGCCGGAAACTTTTACGTTAACTACATCAACGTTAGCTACCAACAAGATCTAAAAGCGACCGATAATTTCTTGAGCTTCAGCCACAGCAACAACGGGGCTACCACCTTTGAGCTATCAGAATTTACAGCCTCATCTGCCAATGACTTAACGATTTGGAATGTGACCGATCGGTACACCCCCAGCGCATTAACCGCAACAGCGGCCGGTGGTGGGTATCGCTTTAGCGAAACTGTCTCAAGTTCGGCCGATTTTGCCGTGGCTTCAACCAGCGGCATCAAGGCAGTTGGGAGCAGTGCGATCAGCTCGTACACGGTGAAAAATTTAGAGCCAGCGGCTGGATATGCTGATTGGCTAGCCATCTCCTATGGGGATTTCATCAACATCGGTTCAGCGACCAACGACATTAATCAGCTAGCCGCCCATCGAGCAGAATACAGCAACCTCGAAACCCAAGTGGTAGACATTGAGGATGTGGTTAATCAATATGGATTTGGCTTCCCAACCTCAAAGGCGGTCAAAGCCTTCATCACCCATGCTTATCAGGATTGGTCTCAACCGGTCCGCTATGTTTTGCTTGTTGGAGACGGCCACTACAATCCACGTCATTTGGCCTGTTCAACCTGCTCGGCCGGAAATGCCAATTTCCAAACAACGGCCGACAGCCTGATTCCAATCCATCATTCGTACACAGACCCCAATCAAGGGCTGATTCCATCCGACTATCGGTATACGCTTTTGACGGGTGATGATCTGATTTCAGAGATCAGCATCGGCCGAATTACGGCTGAAAACAGCGCTCAAGTACAGGACGCAGTGGGTAAAATCATCGCCTATGAAAACAATCTGCTACAAGATTTAGATTGGGCCGAGAACATGCTGTTTGCCCATGACTGGCCAGATCGTGTTCCATCAAACTTCTTCCGCGTAGAAAGTGAGCGAGCGCAAGAAAAAGCACAAAGTCACGGATTTTCACCGACAGTTGCAGGGCTCAACACCGAGCCATCAGACGTGGACGATCCGGCTGCCATTGCACTGAGGCAGACCATTGCCGAAGCCGCCAGCGAAGGGATTTCTCTGCTTGTGTGGCGGGGTCACGGCTCTATCAGCAATTGGTCTGGTGGGGATGTGATGTCTACTGAGAAAATCTTGAACAATCAACTCCTGCCTAACTTAGACAAACCGTTTGTTAGCATCACCCACAACTGCCTAGACGGCAACTTCGCCTATCCCGAATGGGAAGGATTAGGGGAAACCTTGGTCAATTTAGGAGAAAACTCAACTGGAGCCGCTTTCAACAGACACGCAGGCTCGGCCGCCCACTTTAGTGCCACCGGCCTAGGTTACATCGAAGAACATGAAGTGATCGCCGATTATTTACTCGAGGCGTTGTTCGATAAAGGGCTAACCACCTTTGGAGACGCCATCAACTACACCAAAGTTCAATATTTGGGCGCGGTGCCGGGTGACCCAAATGTCTCGATAGCCCAGCTGTACAACTACAACCTGCTGGGTGACCCAGCAATGGAAGTATTCAACGCAGAACTCACCTCAATAACGGGTGAATCATCCCTCTCGAATTATGAGCCGGGTGATGATGCAGAGTTCACGTTTGAAATCTCGAATCTGTCTGAATTTACTTCTTCCGCCAACGGCAAGCTCACATTTAGCTTGCCAAGCGATCTCGAATACTTGGGAACCTTAGTCGATTACACCGGCCGGAACAGTGACGATTTTGATTTCCCAAATTCTCCCGGTGATGAACCTAACACGGTGGCCGAAACGGTCCAAGGCAACGGAAATACGGAGATCACCATCTCGCTGAAAAGGCTGTTCGAAGACCAAGACCTTAGCTATGGTGGTATTCCTGCGGCCGGTACAATAAAAATCCGAATTTACGGCCGGGTTGTGGAGTCGCCAACTAAATCTTTCTGGACCTTACCGTATACGTTTACAGCTCCGGGTGCGGTCTCGCAATCTGGCAGCTTAGTCATCGATTTAGGCGGTGCACAAACGGTTTATCTCCCGTCGATTTTCAGATAGTTTGGACAAATTAACGGCTGTTTGTACCGCTATGCAAAATTCCTTCTTCAAAAACGTTATGTTCAGCTATAATCAGATGATCACAAAATAATTCCGCCGCTAAACGGCCCCTTTTTTAATGAAACCAGCCATATTTTCAACACAACGTAGTCGAATTCAACAGATCATCGCCTTCATCACGATTCTGTCTGTTGTTCTCATGCATCAACCCGCGCAGGGTGCTGTTGAATTGGTTTACTTCAAGGGGAATGTTTCGGCCGATCAATTTGAGATTCAAATCAGCTGGAAAACATCTTTTGAGCAACGCACGGCCGAGTATTTTATTACCCGGAAAATCAAAGATAGCCCAGACGATCCACAAGTGATTACAGTCATTCTTGATGATCAGGCTGTGCAACGCATTCCAGCCTCTCAAAACGGGGTCACAGGCAGTGTCTATGAAGTTTCAGACCCCAATATCGTTGAAGGGGCAACTTATGAATACTCACTATGGGAGAGAGAATTCAACAACAGTACGCCAACCGAGGCAGAATCAACATTTGAGATTCTAGCCACGGCTCAACAAGAATCTTCAGAAATCACTAAACCAACAGAAACGCCAATCCCAACAATTACACCCACCTCGGCTAGTGGAAACCAATCAACCACGCCAACGCCGGTAGCGACGCAGATTAGCACATCTACCCCAGTTTCAGACGGGGCAACGCCCGGGCCAAATGAACCAACGGCTGTACCAACCGATCAATCGGACCAACAAGATGGCGGTACGGCCGGTCAAACCGAGACTCAGCCCCAACCAACAGTTGTTACCCCAACTGCAACGATTGCGGCAAACGAGCCAGCACCAACAATCCCACCGACTCCTACTCAGCAAACAGTAGCGGCTGAACCGCAACCGGAAGCAACCCCAACTGAACCCGCTGTCGTAGACGAAGAGCAAGATGGGGGTTCTGACAGTGGTATCGCTGAAGCAGGCGAGCTTCCGCAAGATGGCACTTATCCTGAGCCAGAAAGCGGTGAGGGTGAAACTGACCAGAGCTATGTACCACCCGAACCAACTGCGACGTTTGTGCCAATTGATACTGATTCGGCTCAACAAATCGGGAGCAATGCAGACTCTGATTCTAGCGATGCCAACAGTGGTCAAACTTCTGGCAATGTCCAAGCGGTACAACAGGCAACGGCCGAAGAAATTTCACAGAGCCGCATTATTTTATGGGGCGGCTTTATAAGTTCATTGTTGCTCTTCTTTGCAGTTCTCGTTGCAACACTGTACATGTACCGTCAAAGAAACTCTGGTGGTTGATCGATCCAAGTCGAACAGTTCTAGCATCATCATCGTCCTATCTGCCTTATTTTTCTTGGCCGGCGGTGGCATCGGATGGTTTGCCTATCAACTTTTTGGAGCCGAAGAAGATGCTGAATCTGTCCCTGAAATCTCAAACGGAATTTTAAACATCCATATCGAAAAAGAGGGCATTTACACGCTTCAGGTTAATGCAATTGAAGCGGCTTCAAACCTTTCGATTGGTAGCTGGGATCAGCATAAAATCGCCTTAACGCTACAGGGAGAGCCGGTCCCGTTCCACATTCAAAACAATAATTTAATCTTTTTTGGGGTTGAGCATGACACCGTCTACGCTCGCGAACAGGTTTATCAGCTTCGCTTTGGATCAGCGGCCGAAGGGCTGGCTGTCAACTTCTCCACGCTCGATGCTACCCCAACAGAAAGCTTGCCGACCCAACAATCTGTCACCCGCTTGGCCAAGTATGAGCAGAACGAGCGGTATGTGAGCGTCGCCCGAACTGATGAATGGGTTGATACATGGTATTGGGACCAGATCCATGTGAGTGATTATTTTGAATTTGAGGCAGATTTACCGTATGTGACAGATGGCTCGCTTGTTTTGACCAGCCATCTTTACGGTGTCTCGCACGACTACCAAACAGAAAATGATCATGACTTAGATGTGGTGATCAATGAAAAACCGATCAGTCAAATCTTGTTCGATGGGAACAAACACGTTGTGATCGAACTCCCGCTGCCACCAAACAGCATTCAGAGCGGTACAAACTTAATTCGGTTTGATAACCGGCCGGAAGGAAATGCGTTTATCGACATTTCTGAGGTTGATTGGGTAGAGCTGGCGTATGACTCTCAGCCTGTTGCCCAAGACGACGCAATCCATTTTAAAACCGAGCCGGGAACCATCGAGCTAGACCGAATATCTGAGGATGCTGTACTGCTTGCACTCGACGAATCGAGACGGCCGGTGCTGTTGCAGAATGTCACGTTCGGCCGCCGTACAGCCACATTTAGCCTCAACTCAGCCGCTGAGGTTTATGCGGCCGGGTCTGATGGATGGCTTGAGCCGAATCAAATCGTTCAAATCTCAGCAACAGAACAGCAAGCTCTCTCGCCTCAACAGGCAGACATGATCATTATCACCAGCCCTGATTTTGTTCAGGCTTTGGAGCCGTTGGTTCAGGCTCGGCAAAATCAAGGCTTAAACGTTCATGTCGCCCTGACAAACGATATTTACAACCAGCACGGCTACGGCCAACCGTCTCCGGTTGCGATCCAATCCTTTTTGGGAGACGCCCTAAACAACTGGCCTAAACCTGCCCCCAAATATCTGCTATTGGCTGGCGGGACAACCTATGATTTCCGCAACAACTTAGCAACGGCCGAGCAAAATCGCATTCCGTCAATCATGGTTCCTGTTGAGCACAGCGGTGAAACGGTCAGTGACACCCAACTGGCAGATGTGGATGGAGATCAGCGGGCGGATATTTCAGTCGGCCGCTGGCCCGTTAACACGGCCGAAGAAGTTTCTTCACTTGTGGCCCGCACCCTTGCTTATGAGCAGGCCCCGGCCGCAGATTCGCTTTTATTTACGGCCGATGGGACAAGCGGTGAGTTTGGCCATACGTCTGACCGGCTGATCGAAGTCAGCAACTTGAACGCCTTTGATCCCCGCCGCGCGTATGGAGCCACTTGGCAAGAAGTAACCGACTTGTGGAATGGAGGCAATTGGATTGTGACCTATGTGGGACATGGATCGGTCGATTTGTGGGGCTCCGAAGAGATTCTCTCAAATGAACGAATACCGGGCTTAACCAACCCCGGCGACAAAGCGCCTCCCATCGTTTTGCAGTTTACCTGCCTGACCGGATTTTTTGCCCATCCCAGCCAGCCGTCTATTTCGCAAGAAATGCTTTTAAACGAAAACGGCCCCGTTTTAACCGTAAGTGCCTCAAGCCTGACCTACTCATCCAGCCAAGAACCATTTGCTGAAGGGATGTTAGTCAATCTTACCGACCCATCTTTTACCCGAATCGGGGATGCAATCGCAGATGCTCGAGAAAAGTTAGATATCTCTAATCCAAGCGTTAAGGAAGTCTACGATACCTTTAATTTATTGGGAGACCCCAGCGCGATAATCGTCCGGCCGTAGGAGACTCAACGCATCGCGCCCGCGATTAGGACCAATGCCCCTGCTCCAAGCAAGAAATGTAAAGTAAAACAGGTCCTAGTACTAACCGGTGTGCTACAATTTCAACCTTCTGGAAAATTTGCTATGAAAATTTCTGTTGTAATCCCCGCATATAACGCTGAACACTGCGTGGCAGACTGTCTCACCGCTCTGCAAAATCAAACGTACGCAGACAAAATCAGCGAAATTATTTTGGTGGATAATGATTCAAAAGATCGCACGGCCGAGATCGCCCGCACGTTTGAAAATGTGACCGTGCTCATCCAACCCAAAAAGGGAGC
>JAHDGV010000485.1 GCA_020631655.1 Chloroflexota bacterium
GGTGAATCGGTTGGAGCCTCAACAACAACGTTGACCAAGGCTGGTGCTTCTTCTACGACGTTTTCAACTACTGCTAGGGTTTCTTCAACCACATCGGCCGCTAACTGTGGCAGTTCTTCAATCACATCTTCAACAATATCTTGGGCATCGGCGAGTGCTGGACCGTTGTCAGCTTGACCGTTTCCATTCCCATTCCCGTTGCCACGGCCGTTACCATTGTTGTTGCCGTTGCCTCGGCCGCCGCCATTGCCGTTATTGTTGTTTCCACCGCCACCGTTTCCGTTGCCGCCTACAAGCTCATCAACAAGGTCAGGAGCGATAAACGCACCGCCACCAACTAAACCAAGTAGTAGGATGGCCATGACAGCGTATCGCATCCACGGCCGTTTGGTTGATGCTGACGTGCCAGATGCTGATGGGATGATGCCGCTGGCTAACGCCGCAGAATGGGCCGGTGATGGCTCTGCACCAACTGGGACAACCGCTTCGTACTCAGGTTCAACCGTTACCGGTGCTGGGCGCGATTCCCGTAGCGGCAGGCCAGGAAGATGCCTGAACGTTACCGTATTTTGATCCCCCATCAGCTTGAGGGCATCGAGAAAATCATCGGCCGTTTTAAAGCGATCTTCTGGATCTTTAGCCAAAGCCATGTGCAAAACAGTGTCGAGATTACGCGGCAAACTGTCATCTAGCTCAGTAGCTGAGCCTGGTTTTTCACCAATGTGCTTGGCGATAATTTGCAACGCGGAGCCTTTGAACAGCTTTTGACCCGTCAGCATGTAAAAGATCGTCACACCCAACTGATAAATATCTGTTTGTGGGGTCAGTTCACCGTTAGCCGCCTGTTCAGGAGCGATGAATTCCGGCGTACCGACAATGTCGAGCGTGTGGGTCACACTGTCTTCTTTGCTGATCTCAATCGGCCGGGAAATCCCAAAGTCGCTGAGATAAGCGGTGCCATCGTTATCAACCAAAATGTTGTGTGGCTTTAAATCCCGATGGATAAAGCCCATGCTGTGCATCTCATCAAGGGCCGGGCAGATTTGCTCTAAAATTTCAAGGGTTGATTCCCAAGAGATCGCCCCATCTTCGAGCCGGTCACGGACCGTACCTCCGGAGATGTAGGGCATAGCGATATAAACCTGTCCGTCTACTTCGCCATGATCTAAGATCGGCAAAATATTCGGGTGAGATACCTTTTTTAGCATCTCGATCTCACGCTCAAGCCGAGCGCGGAATGTCGGATCGGCCGAAGCCTTTTTGTTAATCAGCTTGATAGCGACCTGCTCGTCAGTCTCTTGGCCGTCTTTTAAAACGGTTGCCAAGTAAACCACGGCCGTACCGCCGGAGCCGATCATCTGAATTTTGTTGTATGGAAATGAATTTGAATGAGTCATGATAATAAATCAGTGGCGAGTAGCGGAGTGGCGGGGTTTGCGGAGGATTAACCAAATGGGTCTGGTCCTTCGCTACCTCGAAACTTCGCCACCTCGCTCTAAATAATCCTGCCCCCAAAAAAGCGCCAGCGTGGAAAAATAATGCGCATGATGCTCTGCGAGGCAAGAAATGTTGCGAGCCAAACGGCCCAATAATGTATAAATAAAAGTGCTGGATTAAGTGGACCAAACAGACCAAGCCCAAAGGCTGCAAATGCGAGCACAATGAATTCCCAAACGCCTGCCCCAAATTGGAACGAAGCGGGCCAGTCGTGGTCCCAGTGGAACTTTTGAATAAAGGTATAAAGAATGTCCCACCCGAAACCGGTGAGTGTGACAAAAGCCAACACAATCGCCGGGTTGACACCACCTGCCATTACAAACGGGATGGTGACGATCACGCCCAAAGTGAGCATGAGAAAGAGCCGAGTTTGCCATCGGCCGGATAAAACAGGGGTCAAGGGGTTACTCCTCGGACCCACCGGGTCCATTGATAAAATGAGTTGATGCCGCGAAGTTCGCGAATGCCACTCTCAGTGGCGCGGGCAAGATGGCTAACGGAGCGCTGGGCCGCGTACTGCAACCCTAAAAAGCTGTCTACCGGAGCGTATGGTCCACCAAGGGTGTTTACACCGCTGGCAAACATCCGGCTGGGGCCGTGGGCCATCTCTTCTAGTTCAAAATGATTGGAAACGTGCAGCCGACCTTTCGGGTTCAAAGGCAGGTTGTAGCGGCCGACCAGATCATGTAGCAGTGAGTGACTGCCGATGTCTGAGTCTAAGCCGGTCGCATCGATAATAAAGTTGGCACGCAATGTCTCATCCAACCCAGATTCATTGGTTAGATAGACGGTTATCGGGCCTATTTCAGGATGCTCTGCCTCAGCGTGTGTGATGTTGTCAAACACGATCTGATACCACCCTTCGCGCAAACCGGTGTCGATCATCTCTTTCCAGTCATTGCGGTCGGCCGTGGTTGTGCCGCCCCACTGATCCAGCAGGTCGTCACGTTTATCTGCATCAGCCCGCTCAAGCGTGACCCGCAGATCACCGCCCCAAGCCGCTTTGGGCCAGTTAAACGGCTGAAATTCCCAATTGTGTTCTACATCTCGCTTGCCAAGCCGATACCGTTGACCATCTGTTTTGGGGCTACGCATCAGGTGTAGCAGATGAATCGGCTTGTCAGTTTCGCGGCGCACCTCAACAATCTTTTGAATGATGCGGCTTGCCACGATTCCCCGGCCGCGCACAACGACGGTGCCGCCATGTTCAGCGAGGAGTTCGTATACATGTTCGTGTTCTTCATATGCATTGACCAGCCGGTGGAAATCGTGTGTTTCGTCACGGTAGTCTTGCAGTTGCTTAAGCAATTTAATGCCGGGATACCCGATCGCCACATGGAGCCAGTTGCAGTAAAAGACACGGCTTTCGCTTCGGCCGGTTTTCGCCTCACGGGCTGAGTACAGCACCGCGTAGCGTCCCCGGTCCGTTTTGCGGATGGCGCGCACCCGGCCGAATTTCCAGATCTTGTCCCAACCGATCCGCTCAGCCTCTTTGTCCATCGAGTCAAAGACATCACCCGCTTTGGGGGTGTAGGTTTGCACGTACGGTTCGTTGAAGATTTGCCACGCAACCCCGGCCGCTGAGCCAAGTTTGAATTGGGCGACGTCCCGGCCGATTTCGCGCACTGCGTAGCCGGGCCAGCCCCACACGTTATCGGGGCATGAGTCTGAGTTAGAGCGCAACCGCTCATAATCAGGGATCTGCGAATTGGCGCAGAGGCGCTGGTACCGTCCGTACGGTTTCTCGTCCATGCCGAGGGCCACAATGTCGGCCGGAGGCACGCCGCTGACAATCAGGGTGTCGGCCCACACGAATGAGCCAATCCCGCCGCCAACGGTTAAAAAGCGACTTTGCATGGTTGGAAACTGTTCGTTGATTTGGTCTTCCATCACCGTTTCAAACTGAAAGCTGGTGGGGATGTTGGTTTTGAGTTCCGCATCCTCATCAACGATCTCAGCTTGAAGCTGGTATGGACCTGCCAATAGCTCATCCCGAGGTGAAATGGGGACTTTGCCCGCAATAAATCGGCCGTTGAGTTGGGTTCCGTTCTTGCTCTCGAGGTCTTCGATCCAGAGAGCACGGCCGTCGTGTGTCAGCTGGGCATGTTGTCCCGAGATCATCGGGTGGGCCAGCACCACGGCGTTTTTGGTCTTTGACCGGCCGAAAGTCAGCGGCAGTTC
>JAHDGV010000486.1:0-1429 GCA_020631655.1 Chloroflexota bacterium
CATACCCGGAGACGTGGGAGCCGCTTGACTGGGATTTTTTGCGAACCTACTACCTCACCAATTCATTGATCTCTTCTGCACAGACACAGGCCTCTTTCTGCACCCCATTTTTAACCAAATAGCCGTCATATTCATTGCCTGTCCCTGACGATGTCCAGCCATCGAGCACAAACGGTAAATCCCCATCAGCTCCGATCCAGCGGCCGTTATAGCGGCGGGCAAAATGCAGATGAGTGCCGTTTGAAAAGCCGCCCTCACAGGATGGGTGTCCTATTCGATCACCGGAGTCAAGCACCGCTCCGTTCTCAATTCGTCCTGACTGATCCACGTGCCAATGGACCAGCACCCAGCCTGTGCCGGGGTCACCATCCCCATCAAGATCAAGTAGCACCCCACCAAAGTCGCTGTAGACAACCGTCCCATCGGCCGCAGCTACGACCCACTGCTCAGACAGATAACAGCCTCGTTTTTCTTTGTCAGGACCAAAATCGAGCGCGGCCCATGCGCTCCCACCGGCCCAACCGCCGTGCGGGCCACCGGTGTAATACCACGCCACACCCTTCTCCCATGGGAGCGTTAGTGTTGGCTGTTCAAGGCCATCTGGTAATAACGGGGCATCGGCCGCAAAGCCAAACGGATTGCCGAACAACTCGCCATAGGTCTGAATAAATCCGGTTGGGCTGACTTCTGTCTGCCACGTTTGTGGATTGGCCGTTGTATGTCCGGCCAGCCACGTTTGCACACCGGCCGTGCCGTGGTTAATCGTCGGATCGATCAGCAAACGGACGTTGTCTTCAAACTCAATGGTGCGCACGCCCCCCTCAGCCCGGCCGTAGTAGCCAAAGTTCAACAGATTGGCCGCAATCGATAGCTGGTTATACAACCCCTCTTGTCCCGGCCGTTCAATCCCCATCGGATAAAAGTTGTCTTCAAAATTGGGAACAGATTGGGTAATCCAGCCGGTCCGGTGTTCGATCATGGCGATCAGCAAACGGGGGTTGATACTAAACCGAATCGCCACCAACTCGATCACATCAGCCCCATCCAGCGGCCGACCCTCTACCGATTCTTGGTAGCGCAAAATCGTGCTACCCGGGAAGAAGCGTTCCAGATAAGCGCTCGTATCAAAATCCTTTACGGTAGGCCCATACACCAGCTCACTGTCTGGGATCATCTTAAACGCTGATCCTTCACCATCCAGTTCAACCGGAATAACCAACTGGCTTCCCACCACAATAAATTCTGAGTCGGTCATTTCATTGATTTCCATCAACTCTTCTACCGTTAAACCAAAACGAGTCGCTACCAAAAATAGTGTGTCACCCGGCACAATGGTGTAAGGGAGCAGGCCAGATTCATCTGTGTCGTAATAGGCGCTGTCAGGCGTTGGCTCACCCGCATAGGTCACAGGTGTCGGCCGTTCAACGGT
>JAHDGV010000486.1:1529-3654 GCA_020631655.1 Chloroflexota bacterium
AATGATTAAGCTAATGGCATGAAACATTCAACCCACAACAAACTTGTATCAACCAAAACAAAAATCGGCGTAGCCACCCTCTCATTCCTCGGTCTATTTTGGACCGGCGTTTCAGTGATTGGTTATCTCAGTTTTGACTATCTAATTTAAGCGACATGTGCGCGTGGCACCTGTATCGTAAACGCCGCACCGCCTTCCGGCCGGTTTCGGGCGCTGATGTTGCCCCCCATCAATTCACAATACTGCTTCGAAATCGCAAGCCCCAACCCGGTTCCCTCAAACTGGCGCGTGTAGGTATTATCAACTTGTTGGAACGGTTGAAAAATCGTTTCTAGATTTTCTTCAGGGATCCCGATCCCAGTGTCCAGAATCTCAATTTGAACATAATCGTGATCCAGCGGATCAACATTTACCGTAATCGTTCCATTGTGCGTAAATTTAGCCGCGTTGCTAATCACATTCAGCATCACCTGCGTCAATTTCTCTTTATCCGCGCGCACGGCCATTTCTGCGTGTGATGCCAAGTTCGCAATCAGCTGATTCCCTGATTTTTGAGCAAGAGGCTTGCACATGGTGATGACTTCTTCTGAAAGGGATTTGACACAAATGGCAGAAGGAGCCATCTCCTCTTCACCAGCTTCTACCTTTGATAAATCTAAAATCGTGTTGATCACCTGCAACAGATGATGAGCCGAGGTGGTGATGCGCCCCACATCGGCCGACATTTGTTCGTGGTAGTCTTCCTCATCAATGCTTTCTTGCGTCATTTCTGAATAGCCGATAATCGCATTGAGCGGTGTCCGCAATTCATGGCTCATCGTGGCTAAAAAGACAGACTTGGCCTGATTGGCTTCTTCGGCCGCAGACAAGGCTGACTGCAAATCGGCCGTTTTTGTTGAAACCAGCTGTTCTAAATGATCTTGATGATTTTTTAGCCGGGCGCTCTTGTCGCTTAGCGCGTTCATGATCCAGTGGGTCACGGCCGCAACCATGGCGATGGTGTACGCAATCGCCAACAGGTCATCAATATCGGCCGCAGTCACATTCTGACCCAAGTACATCGGCTCTTGAACGTAAAACAGCAACAAGGACCCTAACGAAAGCCCGGTCATAGCCCATAAATGTTTTGGCCCCAAGAAAAAGCGGGCGAAGATCAGAGTCAAAAACACCATGTTAAACAGAGGAGAGCGCACCCCTAGTGCAAACGTCTGAATCGCAACCACCGACATCAGAAAATAGGCCCAAATCACAATGGCCGAAAGCGTTTTGTTCTCGTAGCGCCACAATCCGTAGAAGCCCAATACGAGCACAAGCAAGACCACGACGGCCGCCACAATGGTGTAATCAAATGCTTGCCCCTCTATCGCATGCTCCAACGTCCTTGATCCTAGCACCAAGGCCTCAATGGTGCTCCAAACGATAAATAGCCCAACCATCAAGACAGAAGAGCCAACGAACCAAGTAAGCGGTTGATTCTCGATTAAATTGAAGTCATCACGATTTGCCATACACAATTGGGGGCCGCTTTGGCTGATTGGGGGCTACATAGGATTTCCGCTTTGGGAAAGGGATTATCAGCTAAACCATGTCAAAGGTTACCTAACGTCATCAGAATTTCAATTAAACGAAACGCTTTCCTAAATTTTAATACGTTTTTTTCAAGATTCAGAATAGAGAATGGTTAGACTCCCAAATTTCGATCCACCAAGCGGTTGACACCGCCATCAACCCATCGCCCCAAAATAAATAGTACCCTGGACTGATCCACTTTTTACGTTGAGTGGCTACACTTGCCCCACTAAACCTTGAATTAAATTTGATGTTACGCATCAATAGACTTCGGAAGTTTCAATCTCTCGAGTAAACACCAGATTAACTTACTAAAACTTCCGAAGTCTTTGTCTGGAAAGTGCGTAACATGATTTAAATGTCACAACTGTGCCATTGTGCGGTGTTAATCCTTTAAGAGTGATTCCATTTCCTAAACAATTGGTTATTCGCAGGTAGGTAAACCTGCATGACCGCATCTAGGCAAAAAACACTTGGTACCAACAGCAAACCATATGACTAAACCGATTATTGTCGTGGACAATATCCACAAATCTTATCTGATGGGGAAAGATGC
>JAHDGV010000487.1 GCA_020631655.1 Chloroflexota bacterium
AATGGCCATGCATGGCTTTAAAATTGAATGTTGATTCGGCCATTGACAGGGATAGATCCAAGATATCATTATCCAAAATTCAGGTTAAAAAGCAGAGCAAAAACCCTTCCTACTAGGCTTTATCAAAAATCCGGCCGTCCTGCATATAAATCACCTGATCCGCATAGTTGTCTACAGCTAAGTCGTGGGTCGCAACCAATATGGTGGTTCCGTCCGTTTCAGCTAAATCCCTGAACAAATTCAGAATTTCAGCACCCTTTTGCACATCCAGCTCACCGGTCGGTTCATCGGCAAAAATAACGGCCGGTCTGGGGGCGATGGCACGCGCAATCGAAACCCGCTGTTGCTGACCCCCCGATAGTTCAAACGGCCGGTGGTCGATCCAATCGATCAGCCCCACCTGTTTGATGACTTCACGCGTCCGCTTTAACCGTTCAGAACGGCCCCAACCGGCCAGACGCAACATCAGGTCCACATTCTCAGCGGCCGAATAGTTGGGCATAAGCGCGTGTGACTGAAAGATAAAGCCAACTTTGGCCCGCCGAATCTTGATCCGGCCGAGTTCGTTCATGCGGGTGATGTACTGCCCGTTGAGCCAGACGCCGCCCTGCGTCGGCTCATCAAGCCCGCTCAAACAGTTGAGCAGCGTCGTCTTGCCGGAGCCTGAGCGGCCGCGTACTGCGACCACTTCTCCGGCCGGGATTTCGAGACTCACATCGTCAAGAGCTTTGATTCGACGCGAACCTACTTTGTAGATTCGCGTCAAACCTTCAGCCCTAATCGGAGCCTCCGTTGTCACAGCACCAGAACTCGGAGGCTGTTGATTAGAAACCTGGATCATAATTCGGGTCCGCCTCTTTCAAACAATCGGTAAACTTCTGCCAATCAGATTCATCGGCAATATCATTTTCGATCACGCACTGGCGATACACATCAGCTTTGTCTTGAGCCTCTTGCATCGCCTCTTCAACCGTTAGCCCATCATCGTAAATCTGATTCAAAGCTGAATCTAAAAATTCGAACGAACCACCAATCCAGCTGTCACCCAATCCACTTGAGTTTGAGACGCTGTTTTGGAGCGTGTCTGCGATCATTTGAACGTTTTCTGCCCCCATTTTCTGAGCAAATTCAGGTGAGTTAACCGCGTTCACGTTGGCCGGAATACCAAAGCTTACTGCGGCTTCTGTCTCGCTGAGATATTTGATCCATTCCCAACAGCCTTGGCGTGATGGGGTATCGGCCGAGATATAATAACCGCTGGAATTTCCGAGCGTTGATGCCCCTGAAGGACCGGCCGGATAAGGGACCATGCCTACGTCTGAGTCCCGCTCTTCGGCTTCAACAGAGCCATCATCACCCATGATGATTACCCCACCTTCATCATCGACCCACATACCGGCCCGGCCGCTGTCGATAATGTCTTGGCGATCGTCAAAGACACTAAAATCGATTGGGCCACTATTGCTGACATTAAATCGAGCAGACACGTTGTGTTGGGTCACGAGATCGGTGTACCAACGCACGGCGGCCGCAAACTCAGGGCTCGAAAAGTTTGCCCGTGGTGGGTCAACCGAATCATCGACAAAATCAACCCCTTGAATGTCTAAGAAGGTAAATAACTCTTGAGTGTTCCAGATCGCAGGCACATAGCCATACGTGCGCGTGTCATCTGGCCCATCTGTAGCGATAGCAACCGCATTGTCCAAAAAGTCGTCGAGGGTCCAGCCGGGTTGCGGATAAGGGACACCTGCTTCATCATGCAACTTTTTGCTGAACGACAACAGCCTTAAATCAACTGAAGAAGGGACACCCATGATCTGCCCATTTTGTCGGTGCTGGTCAAGTGCTCCTTTGAACAAATCATCCTCAGAAAAGTCAGGGTCCGCATCAAAAAACGGTTGCAGGCTGAGCACGCGATCAAGCTCATCTTGAGCCGTAATAGGTGACCACCAGTCGAAGCAATCCGCATCGCCAACCATCCCTTCCATCGAAAAATCGCCGGTGAAATTAGGCTCATCAATTTTGACAAAATACTCTGGATTGGCTTCGTTGAATGCTTTGGCCAAGCTTCGGAATGTAAACGGGTCGGCACCGGCCGAAGTAAAGTTAATCACCTGAGCATCTTCTGAAATTTGGCTACTTGGCGGCTCAGCCACAGAAATCTCTGGCACCGGTGTCGGCTCTTCATTCGCTTTTTCACTTACAGCTTTGTCAAAGGCTTCTTGACCTTCTGTCAAAATCTGGGTGAGATCAGCCCCATCATCAAACCCGGAGTAGATTGTGGTATACAGATCGCTACCCCCTTCAGTTGAATACGGTTGCGATGGGACAAAACTATGCTCGGCCGCAAATTTGATGGCTTCAGCCGTTTCTGCATCAAAGTCAGCAAAAAAGTTGGTTGATTCAGCCACAGATCGGCGTGATGGAAGCGATGAGGGGAAACCTGATGAGAAGAAGCCATCATCTTCACCCGATCCTGAACCTTGGCTCAAGAGGAAGCTGACCCATTTCCAAGCCGCATCTGTTTTGTTTGAGCCTTTGCTGATCGCTAACGCTTTACTTTGGAAGTTTGTGATCGGTGATGTCTTATCGTTCTCGGCCGAAACTGGGAACGGAACAACTCCAAGCTCAAGATTTTCTTGTGCAAGCCAATCCAATGCTTGGACAGAATCGATAAACATCGCCACCTGTTTGTCGTTTACTTGAAAGGGTTCGTATGAAAATGAGGGTTCTGAATCAGCGTAATTGGATGGGTCATTTGGATTAGGCATCACCCCGTATTTTGTAGCTAAATCTACATACCACTGAACCCCTTCAACTACGGATGAATCAGTCAGATTGGCAACAGGCACACTCCCACTGTCATTAATCAGCTTTCCAGCCCGTGCCTCAATAAATGGCCATGGCTCACCAAGCACGGTTGAAAAGCCATACTGAGTTACTTCACTGCCATTTTTGACCGTCAATGCTTCAGCCGTTGCTAAAAAGTCATCCCAAGTCCAACCTGGTTGTGGGTATTCAACACCGGCCGCGTCAAACAGATCTTTGTTATACAAAATCATCAGGTGGGCCAGTGTAGAAGGGATACCGTACACACCACCATCTTGGGCATAAAGATCGAGCGCCCCTTCATAAAAGTCATCGCGAGAAATAGTAGCCGCTTCATCCAAAAATGGATTCAGATCAATAAACAAGTTGCTAAAGTTTTCTGATGCCACGTCAGTTTCGATCACATCAGCCGCTTGTGCCAACTTTAGCATCGCCGCATCAGGATCGTTATACAGCTCTTCGTATCCACCAAGCACATCTTCGAGTAGCACAAATTCAACATTGATGTTGGGATTGGCCGCCTCAAACTGCTCTACTTTGTTTTCATACAGCGGCTGTTCCCAAGATGAAACCACAAACGAAATTGTCGTTTGTCCTTCACCGGCTGATCCACTGTCGCTAGAAGCAACTGAGCTTGATTGTTCAGCTTCTCCTGAAATAGTTTCGGCCGTCTCCTCGGCCGTGCATGCCGCCATAAAAGCCAGCATCATCAATCCCAAAAGGATTTTAAAAATCGATCGTTTCATCATAACTATCTCCAAAATAAATAAAATAACTTTCACCCTCATCTGCCCTTTCGTGGCCCCGGCCCAACA
>JAHDGV010000056.1 GCA_020631655.1 Chloroflexota bacterium
ACCCTGAAAATAAGCACTCGCTTCTCTGGATCACCGGTTCCACATCGGTGTTTACTGAGATTGAAACAATTAACCAACATGCGGCCAATATCCCCGTACTCTCAGTTGTGACCGATGTGACTCAGGCAGGCTCAGAGAGCGCCATGATGTCGATTGGGGTGAGCTTTGAAAGTAACGCCCTGATGGCGGCCATCTTTGCAGAGCGAATTTTAAACGGGGAGCAAGCGGGTGAGTTGCCGGTAGGCGTTGTCAGCCCACCCGACATCGCGATTAATTTTAGCAAGGCGGCCGAAAGTGGGGTCAACATCCCTTTCACTTTTTTCGAGAGCGCCAACTTTATTTACGACTTGCAGGGGGCTCAAGTGCGAGCCTATGGGCAATAAACCGAGTGAGGACAAACGTGACTCATGTCTGACCAAAACACAGAACGTTCAACACCATCACAACAGCGCTACCTCTCCCTTTTGGGCAGGATCTTAATCCCCTCACTTTTGAGTGGGCTGATCCCCCTTTTACTGATCGGGTTTTTCGCCATGCGTGGTTTTTCGCGCGCCAGTGATGTGGCGGAAGAAGCAGCCAGAAACGCACTCGACCAAGAAGCGCTCCAAGCACTCCAGTTACAGGCGGAGTTAATTGCTGACAATGTTGAAGATTTGCTTGATCAGACGGTTCAGGACGCGTTTGATTTGGCCGTTTTGCCACCAGACCCTGAGCTTTACTCATTCTTCTACGAACAGCACGTTTCAGAGATCCAGTATCCCAAAGAAGAATTTGTCTCCATATCAGAAGAAATCCCACTTTATCGTGAGATGGCTTTTCTCGATTTGAACGGGCAAGAGCTACTAAAAATCGTCAACGGCCAACAAGTTGATACTCGCTTTTTAACCAATGTCAGTGATCCCGCAAACACCGGTTTTGGGATGGAAGATTATTTTTCTCGGAGCCAAAATCTCGCCATCGGCCGGATATATGTCTCTCCCGTCACAGGCTGGCATGCGGGCCAGATCAAACAGCCAGGCAACACGCTAAATGCAGAACGGATTGTTGGATCAGAGTTTGGCGCTTATGAAGCGGTCATCCGCTTTGTCACCCCCCACATCAACCAAGATCGTGAAATAGATGGCTTTGTGGTTCTCTCTCTTGATCACAGACATGTGATCGAACAGGCGATCCATTTTGAATCAACCGAGCCGGGGCGCGTAGTTTGGCCCGATTACACATCTGGAAACTATGCGGTTTTATTTGATCACGAAGGGTACACCATCGCCCATCCGAGGCTAAATCGTATTCGGGGGCTCAATTTTGATGGTCAGCTCATCGACTACTGGGATGAAGAAACGAGCAGGAATGATCGGGAAAAGTTGGCCTTTAATTGGGCCAAAGCTGGCTTTTTAAATCAGACATTCCCGGCCGCTTATGAGGCGGTTATGCAAAATCAGGCAGGCTTCACAACCCGAACAAACAATCAAGACGTCACAATTTTGACCTATTATCAACCCATCCCTTTTGAGCACGGTGTGTATCGAGACAGCGGACTATTTGGCGGGGTCACAATCGGTGCCAGCCTAAACCGTTTTCACGCCGCGGCCGACGTTGTGGGTGAAACCATCGAGCAACAGCAAGAAAGCGTGCAAAGCAAACTGTGGTGGATTACAGCCTTCGGGATGGGCATTCTCGTTGTGGCGGCCGTTTTCATCGCTAGGTCTGTGACCGGCCCAATTCGGCTTTTAACCCAAGCGGCCCACCGCTTAGAAGAAGGGATTCTTGAAGCTGAATTGCTTGATCAGATTATTGAGCGGCCGTTGCAAGACGAAGTTGGCACCCTAGCGGCCGTCTTTAAAACAATGGCTGAGAAGATTCAACTGCGCGAAAAGAAGTTGAAAGCGACCGTCAAAAAATTAAAAATCGAAATTGATCAGCAAAAAAGCCAGCGCAAGGTCCAAGAAATTGTTGAGAGCGATTTCTTTAGAAAGTTAGAAAAAGAAGCCAACGAAATGCGTGATCGACGCGACAAAAAATTAGAAGGAGAGCCAGTCTAAAAGTTTATGAACAATATTATTTCTATCCATTCTTATAGAGGCGGAACCGGCAAGTCGAACACCTCGGCCAACATTAGTGCCATTTTGGCTGAGAAAGGGTTGCGAGTAGCCGTTATCGACACAGATATTCCATCCCCCGGCATCCATGTTTTATTCGGGCTTGAAGAAGAAGACATGGGCAGAACGCTGAATGATTATCTGTTCGGCCGCTGTGCAATTGCTGAAGCGGCACACGACGTAACCCATCGTTTAGGCGTTCCGGTTGATGGCAAAGTGTTTCTGGTCCCCTCGAGCATCAATCCGGCCGAAATCGCCAAGATTGTGCGCGAAGGGTACAACCCGGTCACCTTAAATGATGGGTTTGAAGATTTGTTAGACGATCTTGATTTAGACGTTTTGGTGATCGACACCCATCCGGGTCTAAACGACGAAACGCTCTTGTCAATCGCGGTTTCAGACGCCTTGGCAATCATTTTACGCCCCGATCAGCAAGATTATCAGGGAACGCATGTGACGGTGCAGGTGGCCAAAAGGCTTCATGTTCCTAATCTTTATTTGATGGTTAACAAAGCCCCCGAGATTTTGGACCCCGCCAGCATCAAAGAACAGGTTGAACAGACGTATGATGTCACCACGGCGGCCGTCTTACCCCATTCAGATGAGATGATGGCATTGGCCAGCTCCGGCATTTTTGCGCTCCACTACCCTGATCACCCGATCACCAAGCAGTTGCGCAATGTGGCAGAACTGCTTTTAGGGGAAGAAACGCTTGTCCCAGCAGAGGAGGGTGCATAAATGGATTTAGAAAAAACTTTAGACTTAGTCAACGAAATGGAAACCAGAGACGGGTTTAGTCCGGCCGATTTACTAGACTTCCCCAGCCCAATTGTTTCAACCTTGCGCTACCTGATGGGCAGAAGAAAAAAGAAGGTGTCTGATTTAACCACTCAGCTAAATTTACAGGACGCAGAGCTTGCGATTTTGCTCGAGGCTTTAGCCCAGAAAGGGTTGCTCATCAAATCAACCAAAACCGCTGAAACAGAATTCGCATTTGCGGCTAACTTAAAATAACGGGGTGAGACAGCGACAAGCTTCTCGTCAACAGCCATCACTCAGAAAAGAGTGGGCGCATGTGCACCCGTTCTTTAGCTCTGAAGACAATCCCACTCGCCGTTTTCAAGCGCTTCAAGCATGTCTGAAATATCACGGCCGGATTTGATTGCTTGATTCACGGCCGGCGTAATGAGCGGGTATCCCAGCAAAATCGCCCCAACAATGACACCTTCGTTAATTACTAACTTTTTGTACCGATTGCTGCTTTCATCCTCAAAAGCGATCTCACGATCACCGTCTTCGCCACCCATAAACCGGCCGATTGAGGTCAGGTCTACCCCCACAATTTTTAAAGTAGTTGAGGGGGCGCTTTCTACATATTGATAGTCCCCGCCGATCGCATTAATCGCGGCCGTCTTGGCCTGCTCAACTGCAACTGCCCACAATCCATACACTTTTCCGTCATACTGGCACACATCACCGGCCGCATAGATATTTGGATCGCTCGTCTGCATGGTGTCGCTGACCACAATGCCACGCTCGATTTCTAATCCGATTTCTTCGGCCAGGTTCAAGTTCGGCCGAATCCCGGCCGCCACCAGCAAAATATCGCTTTTCAACATCTTGCCATCATTCAGAGCAACCCTCTCCAAGCGATCATTCCCTTCCGCCGATTGACATTCAACCCCAACTAAGATATTCAGCCCCAAACTTTCAAGATAGTTCTTCAAAAGCGCTCCACCTTTAGGGTCCAGCTGTCTTGTTAGCAAATGTTTGCCTCGTTCAAGAACAGTCACCTTCATCCCCAGCTTGTGCAGAGCATAGGCCGCTTCTAAGCCTAACAATCCACCACCAGCTACCACGGCGCTTTTGCACTGATGGGTTTGAGCAAATGCCCGAATGTTAATTGCGTCATCCGCTTCTCGGAGCACATAGGTGCCTGTCAATCCAAACCCGTCAATCGGCGGCACAAAGCTCTGGCTACCCGTGGCTAAAATCAACCGATCGTACCCAAGGGTTTCGTTGGTGGCTAACGTTATTTCTTTTGTATCGTGATCAATTTGAGACACGATTGTGTTGAGCCAAAAGTTAATATTCTTGCCATCAAACCAATCATCCTCTTTTAGATACAGCCCCTTCATGGCAGATTGTCCGTAAATGAGTCTTGAAATGCCCATCCGGTTGTAGTGCTGGTGGCTTTCCCGGCCGATGATGTCGATTTTGCATTCGGGATGATTACGGCGCACATAGTCGGCCGCGGTGACACCGGCAATCCCATTGCCAATAATCACAACATTTTCAACCGATTCATCATAGACAGATTCCCCGTCTGTTGGCACAACATCGTCCGCCAGCGCCATATCAAATGAGACATTGACCGCACCTTTGGCCCGTGCCATACAGGCCATACGGCAGTTGCCACCATGGCCCAACCGTTCAAGCGTGTCTCGCTCGTCATCCCCCATCTCTGAAAGGTTTTCGATGCCGTCTAGAACAACAATCGGATCCGCGCCGCAAACGCCCATTCTGCATCCTGGCTCTACAGGGATATTGTTGCGCTCGGCCGTCTCTAGCAAGGACCGGCCGGAATCGACCATAAAGCGCTGTGGGTCTGGCGTGTTAAAGGTGATTTCAACTTTGTCTTGGTCGCTGGTGGCATCCTTTAGAGCACTCGCAATCCCGGCCGACAAGCGAGTCTCGGAAGACGGCCGTATTTGGCCGATAAATTGTTTCTCGCGGAAATACGACCGCTGAACCCACCAAATCAACAGAGACAACAGGGCCGCACGCGCACCCCACACAAAAAGCTGAATTGATTCAGAAGCTACAAAATCTGTTAGCGCAAGCGGCACGATAAACCAGTAAAAGAGAAAGATAGACATCCCTCCAAAAACCGTTGTTATCTTGAACGAGCTTACTTTTAAGAAAGAGTCGAGGACAAAAAACAAACCGGCGCTACCAAGCATAAAGCTGATTAACTGCACATACATCGCCAAAATCGATATTTCCGGCGGATTTGGCACTAAGAAAAATCCCAAAATAAATCCTGGAAAAGTCCCCATAAAAAATCGACGATAGTTGCTAAAGTAGGTGTCATCATCGTACAAGTCGGCCAGATTCCCCACCTTTGGATTAAAGTCATAGCAGTTTTTGGTACACCCAACGCAGACTGAGCAGTGGCTGTTCGCCACAGTCAGAAAAGGGGTTTGGTTATACATGCGTTCAATCGGAAGCATTGGACAAAAACTACCGCACCATCCACTTTTACCTTTAAAAACAATTCCCCCACCAAAGGCCACCAATAAAATCGCCAAAATCAAAATACCGGTCGCTACCCCGCTTTCGTTAAACAACCACTTGCGACTAGACGCTATTGAAAAAAACAGCGAAAAGCCGATTACATAACTATATTCAACCAAAACTGGAGGCAACTTGAACTCTTTGGAAAATGAAAACAGACGCGGGGTTTGATTAATTGCGGCCACAGGGCAAACATTGCGCCAGATTCCCGGCGCTATCAAAAATAGTGCGGGCAAGATTGGAATAATCATCCCCCAGAATATTTTGAGCCCAACATCAGGCCAGATAAATAGTGTTGCAATCAGCGCAAAAACTGAAATGACACTTCCAATTCGAATCGCATGCCAAACTGATACGGGTATACGTGATTGGCTTCTAAGTTGAATGTAATTGGGGAAAACTGGTAAATTATCCATAGGTCTAAATTTGTGCAAAAGGGTACGGTTGGAGAAAAGTTTATTTACTTGGTTATGCGGTAAATGTGGTCATTTGCATGCCGAAGCTTGATCGAAAGCAGGCGGGCGATATCCATAAGCAGCTCCCGAGCAATCTCTGGTTCTCTGGCTGAAATCTCATCAAACCCGACTTCGCTCAATTTCAAAGCACTACCGGCCGAGCTGGCTTTTACTGTTGCTGATCTTGGCTTCCCATCGATAAACGCCTGCTCCCCGATCACAGACCCAGCCTCCCGCGTTATCTTTCTATCGTTTTTTTGGTTTCGGTTCGCAGGCAGTACAACTTCTAGCTCACCCTCGGTAATAATAAAAAATGATTTATTTTGATCGCCCGATTTGATTAAAATATCACCGGGGGCGAATCGAATCGTTGTTGTATAAACCAACAACTTCTTCCAACGGGATTCGGGCCAATTTGGTAGAAAAATCAAATCATCCTGACCTACTGCCTGATCATCATCAGATGGGTAATCGAAAAAAGAGCTCATTGCCATAGTTCACCTAACTTATTTTGAATCGTAGGGAGTATGGCCATCAAACGTTTCCATTTCGTTTCCACGACTGTTGATGGATGAAAGATGTCTTTAAATCGGTTGGTTCTGTTTACGAAATTTTCTGCAGATAGCGCATCCTGTATGCTCTCAGAGACTCCCCAAAACGTTCTTTGAACAGCTTATAAAAATAGCTCAGGCTCAAAAAACCAGCATCGGCCGCAATGTCTATAATCGGCCGACACAAACGAAAAATATGGGGAATTCTTTAGCGAAATGCCCCTAGGTACTCTGTAAAGTAAGCCAGTTAAAGCAACTAAAAAAGACGTCATTCCCACGAAGGTGGGAATCCAGTGCCAGACTTAGCGCTGGATACCTGTCCCCGCCTCCGCAGGTATGACGTTATCGCAAAACGTGCAGCTTAAATTCTTTACAGAGTACTAAGTCAAAGCGGTCTGACAAACTGAGCAAAGGCTGGGCCATTGTTGACGCCGCGCAACATCATGCCCTGCCCGCGTGAGGTGTGGCGGTCTACCGTTGGCAGGTCGGCCGGGTCACGCATTTGCACCAGCAAGGTAGTACGCGCCTCATCGCTCACGTTGACACCAGACCCATGGATCGTCAGATAGCTGAAGAACAGCACATCACCGGCTTTGGCTTCGCACATCACGGCCGATTCCAGCGGGTATTGGTCCAGCGGTAAATGCCAATTCCCTTCAGCAATGTGTTCAATAGGGCCCTGCTTATGGCTTCCGGCCACAACTCTCACGCATCCTTTCTCTTCTGGCGCATCGTCAAAATGGATGATGGCCGCAATCATCGTGTGCTTTTCATGTGGGAAAAACGGCTGGTCTTGATGCATGGGGAATGGTGCCCCTTTAGATGGGGGTTTGATAAACAGCTTGTTGTGGTGCAACTGCACGTTGGGGGTCTCCATAATGGCAGACGCAACATCCGTAATGCGAGGGTCGCAAATCAAACGGCTGAACATCGATGATTCAAACTGCACGTTGTGGCAGTGTTTAAGCTGGGTTTTAACCATCGAAAGCTGGTCACCGCTTTTCCAAGCAGCGTTGTTGTATCCTCGATCAGAGATGCGTTCGATCAGGTCATGGGCCTCAGCCCGGAACTGGGCGGCTTCTTCGGCCGTGAATACCCCCCGCAGATGGAGGTAGCCATTATCGTCGTAAAATTGTTTTTGTTCTTGGGTAATCATGTCGCTTCGTTTCCACGCGGAACTTCGTTCCGCAATAGCTCAATATTTTGTGTAGGGATCGACCCCTACGTTGATTTTTCGATAAGCAAACTTTAGCACGGCGATTAAATTTGGTGTCCTAATTTGCAGACAAGGATGTTTAAAATCTGGACATCCTTTTGTAGAACATCCTCATGACTCTTCGAACTGGGTACCGCTATTTGTCCGGAACTCAGTTGGGGTAACTCCGGTTCTCTGGCGGAACAGGGTTGAAAAGTAGCGCATGTCGTCAACCCCCACGGCCGCGGCGACTTCCCCAACTTTCATTTTTTCTACCAACAGTAGCTCTTTTGCACGGTCTATCCGTAAATTCTTGAGATAGCTCATGATCGGCTCCCCCATCGCCTGCTTGAATAGCCGGTTTACATGCCGCTCGCTCAAATGGAATTGAGAAGCAACATCCCGCAAGAGCAACGGCCGATGGTAGTTATCGTGCAGAAAACGAACTACCCCGCTAACCAAAGATGAAGAGCCATCATGCATAATTGGCACAGTCTGATCGCTGACTTGCGCATCAGAAAAGGCTCTGGCAGTCTCTAACAGTAGTTTTTGACTGATAGCTTGTAACCCAAACTGATATCCGGCCGGGAGCGATCTAAGCTCATGAGTAAACGAGTCCAGCAAGGGAAGCAGTTCCTGCCGGTTGGCGATCACCCTATCCCCCATAACAAAGCTTTCAAATAGCTGGTCTAGATTGGTCGGGTTCATCCCATCTGGCTGAAGCGTAAGAGTAAACGACCAAAAGATGATGCCGAGCTCGCTCCCATCAGCCGTTATGATTTCATGCAGGTCGTTCGGCCGAGCGATAAACAGATCATGCTGATTGATATCAAGCGATTCGCCATTGATAAAAAATCGGCCGGAGCCAGCATAGACATAGCAGACTTCGTAGTAGGAATGGCTGTGTTTAAAATTGCGCCACCATTTTGGCTCATAGACTCCCCATCCCAACAAATTGCTTATGACACCCGGCATTTCAGCACGCAGTTCCAAAGCGCGTAGATCAGTGTATTGGTGTCGGGCCGTTTGCATGGGGGAGTTTCAGCGGCAAATTGTCAGTCCTCGTATTTATTGCCTGCTGTTTCACGGATTGGATGGGTATCATAAATCAAGTTTAAGTATTCAACCTTGTCAGTGCCTTCTACGAAGGTAAACAGGTCCATCACCTTGAAGGTTATGAGCGTACCGTCTGTCACCGTCCAGTCATACTGGAAATAACAGGTGGCGTGATTTTTTTCGGCCGTGCTAACAAATATGTCAATGGGGGTGATCACATTTTCACTCGAGGCATCGGCCAGCCGATCAAAAAACTGGTGCGCATTCATTTCTCCCAGAAAGGGTGAACGGACTTTGCCGTGTGGAGCGAACAAACTTTTGATGGTGGCGTAATCGCTTTCGCCCAGAGCTTTCATATAGGTTTTTAAAACATCAACGTACTGGTTCAATTCTATCCTCCTTTTCTTGCATGTGCGCTACTCATGGGAAATTCTTCGTTCTTTGCCTCAACGATCGATCAGTTCCGATTTTCAAATGATACCGAAGATACCAAAGGACACAAATTGAAAATTTTCAAAAATCGATGTACCGTTCCCCACCAAAATGACCAGTCTTGATTTAAATCCACCCCGCTATCCCAACGTTTCTGTCCGCCATCCTGAAAATTTTAAATGGCCAGACGCTAAAGCGTGCGGTGTTACTATTGCTTGGCATATGGATGGGGAGGCTGGGCCGGTATTTTGGGAGCGAGAAAAAGGGCCAAAACACTTGGCCGCTATCTCGGAAGCGGCCTATGGGATTACAACCGCTCTGCCCAGAATTTTAGAATTGCATCGTCGATTTGAAATTCCGGCCACCTTTTTTGTGCCAGCCCATGTTGCTGAGCGCCATCCACACGCGGTTGAATTGATCCTGAAAGATGGGCACGAAATCGGCCATCATGGGTACATGCATGAAAATGTTTTTGGGATGGAGCTTGAAGATGAGCGTGCGATTTTTGAGCATGCAAATGCCATCCTACAAAATCTAACGGGTGAAACCCCACGCGGTTGGTCCGCACCGGGGTGGGCAGTTACAGAGCAGACGCTCAACATCATGATTGAGTTGGGAATGCTATATGACGGCAGTTTGATGGAGTATGACCGGCCGCACTTTATCGGCACAGCTCAAGGCGAACTGGTCGAATTGCCAATCAGCATGGTGCTAGACGATTGGGCGATGTTCGGCGGAGGGATTTTTCCGTACAGTCAGGCTCAAATCATGCCGGCTGACCATGCACACCAAATATGGCTGGAAGAATTTAATGGGCTACGCCACTATGGCGGGCTTTTTCACAGCACATTCCATCCCAATTTGACCGGCCGACCGGGCCGTTTGCTGATGTTGGCCCAACTGTTTGAGCAAATGCGGACGCATGATGATGTGTGGTGGGGGACTTGTGAACAAGCGGCCGAGTGGCTAATGCATTTGGACAACAAATAATGGAAAACATAAATGGAACAGTTAATTGATTTTCTAGTAGAGGCGCGACGGGTGACCTACGCCATCCCACACGGCACACCGATTGGCGATGGAACAGATCAAATGATTTATGATCGTGATAATTGGCGCTATCGTGATCGGTATGCGGGGCATAACCCGTATGGGGGTCACGAAATGGTATGGCACAAAGGGGAGGTAATCTGGATGAAGAATTATGTCGCAGAAGTTTTGAGCGATGTCCGGCCGATGGCTGAGATCTATAATTTTCAGCGCGAGGTGCTGGGCCAGCCAGACCCCAATCACCTCATGCGCGGCCCAGCTAGCTATACCAACGGACCTTACAGCTACACCAATGAAATAGACGGTGATCTCAGTCGGTTCATCGGCACGGAGCAAATTTATTACGAAGGTGAAGTTGTATATCGGATGTGGTTCCACGGCAGTAGCATTGGGGCGAAATAAACGTCATTTTCAGAACAGGTAAAAACTCATATCAACTCGATGGGTTGGGCTTCATGGCGGCCGACATGCTTGTGTCAGGGCAACCGCCATCCCCCGTACAAAGTTGAAGACTACTCAGTTTAGTCCCAATAAATTGTGGCGCTAGACGATTAGGGTCGATTTAAGCTTGCGAGTCTAGCTTTTTCTCCTACAATTTTCGCGACATCGTTCCTCTCCACAACAACTACAACATCAAATACTCACCCCTTCATACCCTAAATGAGCCCGTGCTTGCTGTTCCCGAGAATTTGATGGTGCAGAGGAACCCACTACTATCCCTTATAGAAAGGAGGATCAAATGTCATACGACTACATTGTCATTGGTGCTGGTTCAGCCGGATGCGCCGTTGTCTCACGTCTAACCGAGGACGCTAACAACAAGGTTTTGCTCTTGGAAGCAGGAGGTCCAGATGAGGAAGATGGAATTCATATCCCCGCTGCTTTTCCAAATTTGTTTAAAACACCGTTTGATTGGGCCTACGAAACCACCGAGCAACCGGGGCTAAACGGCCGGAAAGAATTTATGCCGCGCGGCCGGGTGTTTGGCGGAACCAGCTCGATCAACGCGATGGTTTACCAGCGTGGCGCCCCGGCAGACTATGATCATTGGGCTGAATTAGGCAACGAAGGCTGGGCCTATGAAGACGTCCTCCCATATTTCAAAAAAGCGATGAATCAAGAGCGTGGAGGCTCAGATGCTCATGGGGTTGGTGGTCCTATTAATGTGGCAAATCTGCGAGACCCCAACCCGCTCTCATCTGCCATGGTGGATGCGGCCGCAGAACAGGGTTATCCGGTTACCGAAGATTTCAATGCTGGTGACCAGATCGGATTTGGCCTTTATCAAGTTACTCAGAAAAACGGGATGCGCTGCAGTGCGGCCGTGGGTTATCTACACCCAGCCTTAGGTCGTGAAAATTTAACCGCTATCCCACAGGCCCAAGTTACAAAATTAAACTTTGATGGGAACCGCTGTGCCAGCGTAACGTATGTCAAAAATGGTGAAACCCATACGGCCGAGGTCAGCAAAGAGGTGATTGTTTCAGCCGGGGCGATTAATTCGCCACAGCTGCTCATGCTGTCTGGCATCGGACCCAAAGATCATTTAAGTGAGCATGGGATTGATTCGGTGATGGATTTACCCGGCGTGGGTGAAAATCTTCAAGATCACTGTATGGCCCCGGTTGCGTACCACGTGACTCAGCCCATTACGTTGGCCCATGCAGAAAGCGAAGAGCAAATTGCCAAACTGCAAAACGAAGGGAAAGGATTACTCACCTCAAACATCGGTGAGGCCGGAGGGTTCTTGAAGCTCAATGAAGATTCAAAAGCTCCTGAATTGCAGTTCCATTTTGGCCCAACCTGGTTTATCGATCATGGATTTGGTAATCCTGAAGGGGATGGGATGACGCTTCTGCCTGGCATCGTAGGTACAAAAAGCGTCGGATCTCTCAAGCTGAATTCGGATGATCCCAACGAGGCACCCGCAATCGATCCCAATTTCTTGGGAGATGACCGTGATCTGAATGTGATTGTTGAAGGAGTTAAAATTGCGCGCAAAATCATGAACTCGGCCGCATTTGATGAGTATCGTGGAGATGAATATCTACCCGGGCCAGCTGTTCAATCAGATGAAGAGATAGCGGAGTTTGCACGCAATTACACCCAGACTATTTATCATCCTGTAGGTACGTGCAAGATGGGGAATGATCCGATGGCCGTGGTCAACGATCGGCTCCAAGTTCATGGGGTGAAAGGGTTACGCGTCGCTGACGCCTCGATCATGCCGACCATTGTTAATGCGAACACCAACAATCCAAGCATCATGATTGGTGAAAAATGCGCTGATATGGTTTTGATGGGAATGTAGACTATTTCTGCGACAGTATATCGATTGGGTATGCTTCTAAGTTCAGGAAAACATAGCAAAGTCCCGGCCGGAAAATTTTCCGGCCGGGACTTTTTGGTGGCTCGTAGGGTGCAAAAATGGCTTGTCTATTCTAAATGATAAGTCAGCCTTTTTTAACCTCGATCCAAATTAGTCGTTGCACACTACCCGTTACAGAAAGTTAAGCTTCTAGCCTATTTTTCAAGTTGGTTAGACTCGCTTCAGCATTTTTGTCATTAATCCGCTCTACAAAAAGCTTGTCCATGATCTTGCCTATCCCGCCTCCCTTTATTTCATAGTCTATGGTTAAATCGATATGAGTTACATCACCATCCGGCCGGATGGTCCATCTGTTGGTTCCAGCAATCATCCCGTCCATTTTAAACACACGTAACTTTTCCGGCTCACTTTCGGCCACCTCAAGGTTGCTTTCCATTGTCATGCCTCCCGCTTTGATCTCAATAACGGCCGTGCTACCCACCTCGGTCGGATACCCTAGAGACGGAGTTAGCGTTTCCATTCCTTCATACCATTCCGGCGTAATATCAGGATTGTCCATAAAAGCCTGCACCTGTGCTACAGGGGCGTTTATCGTTACAGATTTACTGATTACGGTCATGTTTAACCTCCTCTTGATTTGAGCATCAAGAAATAAACAGGCTCCCCTTCTACATTTAGTGAGCAACCGCCAAGCCTCTAACTCACCGTTAGAAAAGCCCTGTTTGACGTACCCTTGCCCTAATCAGGCCGCATCGATGATCGGTTAGATGCCGACTTTTCGGCCGAAATCGAAACAGCCTACATTCGTGATCGGTAGTTGACCTATGAACAGGTAAATGAAAATGTAACGTTTTGAAGACGCACGTCCTCTGGCAAAGTGTTCGGATCCTCTGGAAAAACGCTCAAACCGAGTATGAATCTAGAGTTGCCAGCCGGATTATTTAAGTTAACCAAAGAAAATGTTCCCGATGTGTTGGGGGCAATGAGTGGTGTTGATATAGATTTAAATGTGGTTGATGGGGAGACATAGAGTTCATTTGATATGCTGACCAAATAGTTATAGGCTAATCCATCTGTGTTGGTAACGGTCACTGAGACGACTTCATCATTAAATAGTTCTGAATTTGTGAAGGCGATCCGGAACCCGGGAGAACTATTCACTGGAGAAACAACATAGCCATCTAAAGTTGAACATAACGAAGATTTCTCTGTTCGTGGATTACAATTATCGTCTAGCCTGTGGGTTCCAGGGAAAACACTCCCCTGTCTCAGATGTGCGTCCACTGCCCTTTCAGAAATATTGATCAGCTTAAACGTTCCTTGATCTTCATCCCAGTGGCAGACATCAACCTTTTCAGGTTTTGCAAACCCGGTCAGAGGGAATGCAAACGTCATCAACAGCATGAGGATGACGAATTGAATCATAATTTTATTTGATTTGAACATGTTGAAATTTCTCCTAACTTTTTAGAATCGTCGCCATTTGTCTGTCATTCAAGGTGGAAAATTCCACCTTTTTCTCTAAAAGACAGGACAAAGAAAAAGCGTATGTAAGTACTATAAAATTTACCGTTACCCAAACGTTACCCAGAGAGAAACGGCCGCTTTCCGTCTTCAAATCGGCTCCAAAATTATCAATCAGTTCGAAAAATGCTTGGTTATGTAGGAATTAGCTGAAAAGTAGGTAAACTTTGAATCATGCAAGTGATATCGGCCCCAATGCTCGATATTTCTCTCTTTGGCTCATTCCGGCTCCATCACTCTATCCATGGGGGAATTAAAGAAAACCGACGCAAAGTTCAAGCCCTACTCATCTGGCTGTTGCTTGAAGACAATCAGGCCCACAGCCGGGAGCAGTTGATTGCCATTCTATGGCCAGAGATGAATCGAGAGAACGGCCTGCGCAATCTACGCGTTGCTCTGTCCCGCGTTAAAAAGCATTTAGCAGATGGGGAGGCGCTTGAGGCCAAACGTTCAGAAGTCACCTTGCATCAATCCCCTTATCACAAAATCGATGTACGCCAATTTGAAGAGCTGACCGAACAGATCGATCAGCATCAACATGAAGATTTAGCTGTGTGTCATGCTTGTTTAGATAAGTTACGCCAAGTGGCTCAACTTTATCGCGGCCGGTTTTTAGATGGCTTTAGCCTCGATGGCAGCGAAGCATTTGAAGAATGGCTCTTCGTGTGGCGGGAGCGGTATCACGTCATGGGGCTGACTCAATTAGGCAGATTGGCAGAAGCAGAGTTTGCACTCAACCGTTTGGCTGAAGCGGAAGCACTGGCCCAACGGCAAATTAAGTTAGACCCACTACAAGAATCAGCCCATCGAATGCTGATGCGCATTTCGGCCGAGCGGGGCAGCCGTACCCAAGCGTTACGCCAGTATCAAAGCTGCACAGAAATGTTGATGGCCGAATTAGGGGTGCCTCCTGACGAGGAAACCCAACAGCTCAAACAGCAAATTGAATCGGGCGATTATAAACCAAGTCCCAAAACCACCCCATCCCAGCCAAAAGCTGAAACAAGCCGACCAACCGCAGCGGGTCAGCTGCCAGAAATCATCACCCCGTTCATTGGCCGCGAAGAGGAGCTGACCCTGTTGGCAGAGAGACTTACCTCGCGTGAGTATCGTTTGATCTCGCTGGTTGGACCGGGCGGAATAGGCAAAACTCGCCTAGCGATACAAGCGGCAAAAATGGCGCAGGGTGATTTTGCAGATGGGGTCTTTTTTGTACCACTTGTTGGCCTGTCCCATCATCGCGACATTCCAGCGACCGTAGCTGAAGCGGCCGGATTTAGCCTCCGATCTGACGGTATTGAGCCGGCCGATCAAATAGCGAACCTCTTAGCAAATAGAGAAATGCTACTCGTCATCGATAATCTCGAGCATATTATCGAAGGAGCCGATCTTCTGCTTGATTGGCTCACCAAAGCATCGAGGCTAACGCTCCTTGTGACCACTCGTCAGCGAATCAATGCACAAGTTGAAGACCTGTTCCGCCTCAGGGGATTACCTTGGCCCAAAGACACTCAAGACCCCGATGCAGTCAGCTACGAAGCGGTGAGATTATTTGGAGATCGTGCCCACCGTCTAAATAAACAATTCTGGCTAAATGAGGATACGCTGCCCAGCGTTATCAAAATATGCCAACAGGTAGAAGGATTACCGCTAGCGCTAGAATTAGCCGCAACATCGATTCGAGATTTTGATGTTGCAGAAATCGCATCAGAATTGATCCAAGAACCGGAGTTGTTGTCCTCAAATCTACGAGATCTGCCAGAGCGGCATCGGCAGTTTGAATCAGTTTTTGATTATTCTTGGAATCTCCTTTCTGAGTCTGAAAAACAGATCGTCTCCAGATTGGCAATGTTTCCCGGCGGATTTACCAAATCCTCGGCCCGTCAAATTGCCGGAGCATCAGCCATCCATATTACCCGGCTACAGTATAAATCCTTGATTCGGTCTGCCGGAAACGGCCGATACGACATGCATGAGCTCATCCGCCAAGTAGCATCACGGAAATCTCCAGACAAAAAAACAACTTACCAAAAACCATTTCTCAACTTCTTTTTCGATTTTTTGAAAACTCGGCAACCTGGGCTACGCACGTATGAAGCTCCTCAAATAAGTCAAGAAATTACTTTAGAGCTTGACAACATCAGGCAGGCTTGGCGATGGGCAATCTCACTTGAACAATTTGAATTACTCAAAGAAACCGTTCCCGCTCTCACGGAATATTTCATTCATACGGGTTCTTTTTATGAAGGGAAAGCTCTGATTGAACAAGCTGTTCAAATCTTGTCGCTTATCCGAAAGCACGACCTCCCCCATTATTTAATCGAGATTGCCAAAATATTATCGGCTCTCTATCAAGGTAATTTCGAAGAATTAAAGCAAATCATTGAATACATTTTCACAATTACAGATGGGAAAGCGGCATACAAAGAGATTGAGGCCCGAGCTTGGTATTATTTAAGCAAAGGGGTATTCGTCAATTCAACGGATAGCGAGCTCTCACGCACCTACGCCCAACGGGCGATGATGTTAGCCAATGAACTGGATGCCCCCTTGTTAATCGGCGATGCTTTTGTGCAGCTTGGAGCGCTCTATTATCGCTTTGAAGATACTCAATCAGCTATTTCAAATATCCGGAAAGGGATCAAAATCTTTGAATCTTTTGGGGACATTAAACGGCTGTCTGAGGGCACAAACGTTTTGGCCTTAACCTATTCTGAATCCGGGAACATCGTCAAAACGTTTGAAATGGAAAATAAGCTGTTGGCCATGTACCAACAATTGGGATACGAGCCCAAAGTTGCCGATCAATATCTAAACTTAGCGATGTCATATGGTGAGTTAGGTGCCTACGAGAAAAGCCTCCCACTAATCACAAAAGCGATGACGATGTTTGAACGCTTCAATGATCGGGCAGCCATTCAAAATTGCTATATTTCTCTCGGTTACGACTATCTTGATTTAGGCAATTATGATGAGTCCTATAACTATTTTAAGAAAGGAATTGAACTTCAGGATGAATTAAATATGGAGAGCCGACTCTGCGATGATCTCACTGGGTTCAGTCTACCCTTGCGCCATTTGGGTAAATTAGATGAAGCGGAAGCGGTACTGAAACGAGCCATTGAGGTTAGCATCGCCCCACGATACAAAACTCAGGCAGAAGCGCACTTATCAAGGATTTTACTATTGAAAGGGGAGAAAGAAGTCGCCTTAGAAATGGGTCAACGCCTTTGGGGTGAAATTAAGCTTGATCAAGGTGCAAGTTTACCGGCCCTCCTGCGCACACTGACTAACTTATTTGTTGTGTTTCTTCATAACGGTCAAGAAACACAACAAGAAGAAATCTTAGACTTAGCGCAAGCTGAAATTGATCACGTTGCTTCAAAACTAACTGATTTAGAGCTGCGCAATTCTTTTTTGACAAAGCAACCCAGCGTCCTGTTTTTCAAACAACATTTGGAGGTATCTGCATAGCCCGTGGAACAAAAAAGCCCTTCTCCAATTTCTTAGAGAAGGGCCAAAACCAGTGTCTACCACCTAACTTTTTAACGACTAGGTTGGTTTCATTTAAGACTGCCCCAGTGGGGCAGTCTCTACAAGTTTGAATCTTTGTAGAGACTTGCCGTCGGCGCGTCTTAAACCTAATTATCGCTTACAAACCGTCATACCAAAGTGATTCCAAGTCCTTAGCCCTTTGGGGTTCTCAACAAACTTGTCCGGGAAGATATGCCCGGTAAATGAATGCCCGGCCGCACACGCGTTCATCAAATTGGGGGTCAGGTAATAAACGGCTGCGCCATTAAGACTTTCATTTGGTCCATAATCATTGTCGATTTGACACAGCGTCATCCCACCAGCTGCATCGGCCGAGCCATTTGTAAATGCACTTGCTGGGATATAGCCCAACCGATTTGAGTTAACACCACATTCAGCCACGTTTCCGGCCAGCAGATAAGACGCCTCTTTCTCTGGGAAGCCATTGGTTCGGCACATCGATATAAGCTTGGCATCGGATGGTGCAGATGGGTCACTTTGCCAATGGCTGGTTGAAAGTTGGTACCCCTCTAACCCGCCAGGGAATTTATTACACTCATTCGTTGGCCCAAAGAAGTTAACGCCTCCCCAGAACCCGTCTACCAGCCGCTCAGTCCCATCAGATTTAGACGTACAAATCTTGAGCAGCTCGGCCGTAAACTGGACCGGCACGTTGTAATTGACTAGCTCAAGTTCAGCAATGCGCTCTCCGACAATCTCGGCATAAATGCGTACCGCAAATGAGAGTGGATCGGTCACTGACTTCACATCGAGACATGCCTGTAAAACCGACTCGTTGTTAATTGAGCTAAGGGTGGCCGTAATCGGGAAGCCGGTGCTAGCCAATTTCCCATGGATCTCCACCCCGGCCGTGATCACATTCACGTCAAAGTACATCCGGCCGATAATGTCTACCTCTGCCCGTGGTTCAATCCCTGCGTAGATGTTTGGATCGGTTCCTGGGCAGGTGTTGCTGCCAAAGAAAGCGGTCAATTTAAGCGTGCCACCCGCTTCAAATTGGAGCGATAGCGGGATTCCGGTCAACTCAAACAAGCTGTACTCGTAGCTAAAAAACATAAAGTACTGATTGAGTAGCTCAAATGACTGGTTTGGGCTGCTGCAGGTTGCCAGCACCGCCCGCTGAACATTGATCAAGTTGTTCGCAATCGAAACGCGAGCGCTAAACTCTTGGTTGGCCCCAGACCGGCGACTCGTCACCGATGCGCTAGCAATCGAAAAGTTGTCATTTGGATTCATCACATAAGCATTAACCGCTTGCTGAGCGTACAGGTAAATCCCACCGCCGTATTGGCTTGATTGGGGCTGATTGGCGACGTAGTAGCTGCCAGGGGTGCGAATACCCATCTTTTCACCACCTAAAGCCCAGTTCCAGTTGCGGCGGAACTCTGACTCGACACCTTCAGGAGCCCGAGGGAATCCAACTTCCGTATCGTCATACCAACCATCTAAGAAATCCATCAGGAGGTCGTATGCCTCATCACTCAGAGCGGTGTCTTCATAAATATCCCGGTCGAGCAAAATATCGACGATAATTTCCCACAGCCAATCGTCTAAGTCGTCGTTGAGCAGCGCATCGATCAAAATATCTTCGGCCGCTTGCCCGGGAATATCCACCATGGCGTCATAGGCGGCCGCATTGATGTCCAACAGATCGTAATCGTCAGTGACCTCATTTCCGTCGATGGTGATTGTGCCGGTAATGTATTCGGTCAACGTATCAAGTGATGATTCGAGCCCTAAGTTTCCGATGGCGTATAACACATCGATCAACTCATCTACATCGGCCGCTTGATCAAGCTCAACCAGCAAGTCGCCTAACAGTTCCTCAGCCAACGCATCATCTTCCAGCTCATTCACGGCCGAGCTCAAGACTTTTTGAGCCGTAGAGGTCAATTCAGTCTCTTCTCCAAAGCTCAGCCCTTGCAGCGTATCAACCGTGTTTGAAACCGGCTCCGTTAGCGTCACCATATTGAACAGCGCCTGCTGCTGATTGGTGATCGTTGAGGATGCGGCGATGTTGGCAGAGCGAACCTGCGCATTGTTAAACAAACCGTTGAGATAATCTTGTGCCTTTGGCGTGCCTACCGTCCCTAAAAAGTCGATATAGGCGTTTGAAAGTACAGGGTCTGCGATATTCTGTGCTAGACGCTCACCGATTTTGTCTACAACCACCTCGCCCCCATCAGCTTTGGTCAGCGACAAAATACGCAAAAAGTGGGCAGGATTGGTTGGGTCAGCTTCGAAAGTATCAAATTCAGCGTCAAGGTTCACTTTGCTGAGATCGATTCCGCTTTCCCCGTGCTTGATCTCGCTCAGATCACCACCAAATGAATCAACCTGGTACAGTGCTTCAACAGCACGGGTATTGCGCCCGGCCGGGGCATCCACCACCTCTTGTAGCTTCATCGATCCACTCGTTGTGGAGCTTGACCATACAGAAAGCCCTGCAATCCCTTTCCCTTCGTTTGTGGGGTTGTCTTTGGTTCCATCGGAGCTTTGATTATTTGATGCCATCTCGACTGATGATAAAACTTGATGTTCATCACCCAACACGTAGTTGATCTGCGCATCCATCAGCAGGCTTTCCGGCCGTTCACCAACCGCTATCAACGTTGTGTAATCGGATTGACTCATCGTTTTGGAAATATGCAGCCCATCTTCTTTTTCTTCCAACTGATAGTTGGCATTGTATTCACCCTGTAACCCCAACTCTGGAGCCACATACTGATCCCCGCTCGGCTGAATCGTAACCTGCAACAGGTTGATAATTCCTTTGTGCATATTCTTCACAGATATCGGTAAATCTGCCACCGTTTGGATGTCAGAAATGGTCCCATTTGCACTTTGAGTAAATCGGAGGGGAGTTGCTAAGGCATCTAATGTGGCTTGATCTTCAATCGTTGATTGTTCATTTGTGCCGGTTGTGACACAAACAAATGGATCGCGCAGGGATACTTCGGCCGCCACGGCACCACTTGCGTCTTTGCTCAAAATCGTCATATCGACATAGCTATTGAGCCGCATAAACTGGCCTCTGGCTGTCTCAGTTCCCTGAGCCGTTCGGCCAAAGTTTTGGGATTCAAGCGTAAAATCATAAAGATAGACATAGGTTTTGCCTACTTCATAATTTAACGTTCGGGTAGCAAGTTTTTCATTCCAAAAATCGATGTCATTCAGTGGATCAACTTCAGGAGTCCCAACTGCAACGACATCCCCAACTTGCTCGCCTACCATAAACGCTTTTGCGCTTTGAAAGATATTCCCAATCAACGGGAGAAAGATCATCGACAAACCACCCTCCGCTCGATCGGGAGCCACACACTGTTCGTTTTGGCTCATCGCCAGATTAACATCGGCCGCATAAGCTTGACCTGCTATTGGAAAAATCATGCCCCCAAGCATGGTTATTACAAGTAGCATATTTATCGATTTCGATAGCCTAGCTTTCGTATGGTAGGCGATTCGGACACGTTTTTTTCTAAACATTTTAATCCTCTGATTTCAAAATTGTGTTGTTACGCGCGTTTACAACGTTTGAAATAAAAGATTAAAATCTACCGCTACCCAACCGTTACCCAGCTTGGGTAGCGGTTGGGTAGGAGCATGGTGGTGCGTGCCATTAAAGTTTGCCTAATTTCCTAAATTTGGGATAGAAGAAGTTTTTATACCCTACGATATTTTTTTACTATTCGCCGTGTGTAGAGAAGTAAGACCTAAAGCAACAAAGATGGACTGCTCTCATTAGGCATATTTTCCGCCCTTGCCCGCACAATATCATCTAATTGTCCAAAAAAATCGTATCTTGTGGTGCAAATCGTCTTGTGTATCAGCTAAATAAGTACAAGCCTGTTCGGTATTAAGACCACTCTCCAAAATCCTAGATGGATATTGATTTAACACCTTGCAACTGTCTTAAGCCAACTCTTGATTTACCATCTTAAAACTCCTAACAAAACTCATCTTTTTAATAATTTCGACTTTGATTGGGGCTTCCAAAATTCTCGGCCGCATCAACAAATATCATGAACCCCTTCGCGATGAGAGATAAGAGAAAGCCAACGATCTGAAAAATCGATTTGAAGATAAAACCCATAACCGTCGTCAAGCCTTTGAGAATTTTCAGCAAGAGGCTTTCTTCTTGTGTGTCAGTTGCTTTTACATGTGTATGTAACATCCTATGTCTCCTAAAAAATGTCTATCAATTCAAATGTGATCTGTAATGGTTTACCCATGCACATCTATTGAATGTATTAAACATTTCAAAGGGGAATGATTGGTACCTGAAAGTGGGTACAGATTCCGGTCAAGGGGGATACAAGGTGGTACACCTCCTTGAATTGGGTATGTGGGGATACTAATTTAGAAGGAAGCGGCAAAAGGCTAATTTTCAAAAACGATACGTATGTAAAATCGGACTTTGAAGCTTAAATTTAGGAACAAAAAGGTCGACTACATCGTTACATGCAACTAAGCGCATGTCTCTGGTAATTTGATAGGGGACTTTAACGATGTAAGAAATCGTTTTATTTGGAGAATGGGTGCAGATTTGGCGCAATTAGCAGCGGTGTTTGGCTCCTGCCATTAAAGTTTGTCCCAAAACGCCCCACAACTTGACAAGAACAGCCTTAAGTTTGTCCGGAAATTTCGTTCATTACAAAAAGTAAAGACGGGTTTTGTGCCATTAAGTGTGTCCAATATCGAAAAAACCGCCGGATCAAGTTTTATAC
>JAHDGV010000488.1:0-1443 GCA_020631655.1 Chloroflexota bacterium
AAATACCATTCATAAGAGTGGCATAGATTGTAGTCTACTCGACTTATTCAACCCCTATCACTAACAAGGCTAAAACAAAAGCTAAGGGCAAATGGGTAATCGCGTTTCATTCTGCAGCTGTAGCCGTGATTAAATCAGTGGTTGAATTGGTGCTAGCCCCGGTGTTATTAATGACATGATTTGGTCGGTAAGTGTCTCGGCCGAAACCTCTTTCCTCCCCCATGACCACTGCAAAGCTGTCCCAAAAATCGCCCAACTGGTTGCCATCGCGATTGTTTCGGCCGAATCGACCATCTCGGCCGATTTCAACCATTTTAAAAGCAACTGATAAATATAGGGTTGCAGTTGCCGCTCAATCGGTGGATGGTCTTTGCCGTGACAGGGGCCATATTTATCCGAAAAACGGGCTAGAAACTCACACGTGGCGAGTGTCAACAGCCGCAAGTTTTCGGTGCTAAACGTCTCGCGTGATGCCATCCTAACATCTAACATCTTTTGAAATGAGTCTTTGACCATATATTCGAGCAGGTCGAATTTATCATCGAAATGCGCGTAAAATGTTCCGCGATTGACAATCGCCCCCTCGGCAATTTGTTGCACCGTAATTTGGCTAAATGTTTTCTGTTTCAGCAACGAAAACATCGACGCAACTAAATCTCTGCGTGTACGAATGACGCGTGGGTCGAGCTTGTTTGCTTCAGTGGTTGATTGCATAAATTATTTTGATTGTGTTAATGAAGGTGATTTCAGCAAGACAGAACCATCGGTTATAAGTTTAGGAAATCAACATTTCTGATTCGCTTCTTTTAAGGATGTTTTGGCTGTTTTTCGGGGACCGCCTTATCGCTGAGTCCTACCCAACAATTTCCTCTATTTGTCGTCTAAGTCGACATTCACCATCTATTGTTGATTGTGGACGCTTCTTTTTGAGACTAGCATTGTAAGCAACAAATAAAAGCTAATCAACTAATACGAATCGGTGTAAATCTTATCGTAGTTTTTGAAGTGGGCCGGTTCTGGCTTCTACAGGCTTGGCTCCCGCTTCAGTCTGAGCATCTACTTTTTTGGAGAAGAAATGAATTTTATCTTGTGGATATTACAACTGCTGCTAAGTTTTGTGTTCTTGCTGGGTGGGGCCATGATGGTCATGAATTCAAAAGATGAGCTGAAGAAAAAGGCTGGCAAACGGATGGCCTGGGTCGACTCGATGTCACTTGGCAAAGTTCGAGCCGTTGGCGTTCTAGAGCTTCTTATTGGGTTGGGGCTGATTTTGCCTCATTTAACTGGTATTTTGGCGTGGCTGACCCCTTTGGCCGCCTTTGGATATGTCTGCACAACGATCAGTGCGGCAGTCTTGCACGCAAGCCGAGGGGACGGCCGGCGTGCTATTATGACACCGCTTGTATTTATGTTATTCGCTGCGTTTGTTGCGTATGGTCGTCT
>JAHDGV010000488.1:1543-3620 GCA_020631655.1 Chloroflexota bacterium
GAGCCATGAAACCCGTCTACGCTTGGTTCCGGTTTAAAGATCGTCACATGGTTGGGGTCAACTTGGCTCAGGACCGCTTCAACGTCACCGATTTCTTTTTGTGCGGCCGTTGCAAACACCGGCTTGTTCAACGTTTTAATGGTGGTGGCGACATCTGTCTTTTTTAAGCATTCGGCCGGGCTAAACGTCACAATCGATTTAACCTTTTCAGATTCGGTGCCGATCAGCAGAGAGAGTGAGGCGGAGTAGGAACTGCCAAAGAGGATGATCGGCTGCTGGTCGTTTAAGTCAAAGGCGAAATCAACGGCCGCTTCAATGTCTTGACGTGCGTCTAGATATCCGGTCGGAAGCTTTTTCTGTTTGGCTAAACTCGATGTTTCGTTGGTCACCTTCATCACGTTCATGCCGGATCGCTGGTCTATGGCCAAGCAGGTAAAGCCTAGCTTAACCAGTTTGGGGGCCGTTTCACGGTATTCTCCACGATTAAAGTGGGAGCGATGGCATAGCAGAATAAGACCTTTGTTCTCGATAGGTGCTGCTGTTTCATAAAGATCGGCCGTGATGGTTAAGCCATCTTTTGAATTAAATTGGATAGTTTTTGTCGGTTGTGATTGTGTCATGTTTACTCGATAGGTATGGCGTAGTAGATGGTTGAAGCTTTCGAATCAGCGTCATACTCCGGGCCATAATATTCAATGTCTGCACCGTAGGTGTGCCGTTTTTCAGAGCCAAGGAGCCAGCTTGAGTAGGCGTAGTTCACCGTATCATCTAGATTGCCAACTTCCCCTTTGCATGCAAATTTTGCGTAGGTTGATTCAGGGACGGCAAGATCGACGAGTTCGGCCGGTAGATGCTTCAGTGCACTCCGTTCAACGGCCGCAAAATATTCCAGACGGTCGGTTTTCTCGGCCGTTTGCCGAATGATGCCGTAGCACATTTCAGGCACTTCACCGTTTACCTCAATTAGCTTAGTTAAAAAAGCATTCCAGAGTGGCGGCAGTTTCTCCGCGATATTGTTCTTTTCGGAGTCGACGCTGTAAAAAACCGTTCTTAACCCCACCAGATCCAATTTCGGTTGGACATAGATCTCGGGTTCTAGCGAGATGTTGTGCTTGAGGTTTTGCAGGTATGCCACATCAAACTGAACTTTCTTCAGGAAGAGGTTTTTATTGGCCAATTTTCGAAAGGCGTTGGGTGTCATCTCATAAACCTTCTTGAACGCTCTCGTAAAGCTTTCTTGAGATTCAAAGCCAGCTTCGAAAGCGATATCGATGATGCGTTTATCCGGGTCAAGCAGCTTGTCTAACGCATTGGCCAAACGACGTGACCGAATGTAGGTTTTCAAGGTCTCATTTGTGAGCGCCTTGAAGATGCGCTGAAAATGCCATTGGCTGATGTCGGCCGCGTTTGCGACTTGTGCCAACGTGATGTCATCGTCCAGATTGGTTTCGATGAAGTCGATTCCAATCTGGACCTGTTGAATTAGTGGGTTCACTATGGTCGGGTATCCTTTAAATTAGGCTGGTAGCTCAAAAAAGCCGGTCATCGATGTCAGTAGACCCTGCTCATTATACTCGCCATAGCTGATGCCGCTGCCTAGAGTGATGTTGTCCCCCATTTTTAGATCCCACGTAGCGATGCTTTTGTTGCTGTGGCTCATGAAAGATGTGGTTACAAAGTGGCCGCCCGGGATCTGCTGCTGAAAGCCAAGCATATGTTGGGCTAGCGCATCCCATCCTTTTGTTTTAGCGGTCGGATCATTGTAGACACAATCGTCGGCTAGCGCTTGTTTGAACAGCTCTCGCTTTTCAGCCTCTGTCTCCGCTTTCCAAGATGCTACGCAAAGTTCCCATGTGTTTTCAAAATTGTTGTTCATAATTTTCTCCTAAATTTGTTTGATTGATAAGATCAGTTTAGAAGATTTAAAACAGCAACTTTTGATATTTTGTGCTCAATTTGTAGCAAGTTAGCTGCCCCATCTCAACGGGTTGAAACGGGAAGTTCTGGGGCAGCCTTGCGATTATTTAATCTGGGTAAGGGGTGATTTGCCCTTTTTCCGCGATCCGAGCACCGCCCA
>JAHDGV010000489.1 GCA_020631655.1 Chloroflexota bacterium
GATGCTGGCGCTGTGCTACGCGCAGATCACGCTGGTTGATGAGGCGGGCGGCCGTATTTTGGCTAAGCTGGATGAGTTGGGACTGGCTGAAAATACGCTGGTCATTTGGACGGCAGATCATGGGGACGCACTCGCCTCTCACGGGGGCCATTTCAACAAACGCTGTTATTTGCCAGAAGAGGTAATGCGGGTCCCGCTGGCGATCCGTTGGCCGGATGTTATTCCGGCCGGGCAAACGCTTGATTCGTTGGTCAGCAATATCGATTTGGCTCCGACGATTCTGGAGGCGGCCGGAACTTCATTTGAAAGCCAAGTTGACGGTGAAAGCCTCATCCCGCTATTAAAAGATGGTGCTACACCGTGGCGCGAAGATTTGATGTGTGAAACGAATGGGCATTATGATCCGGTTATCGGCCGGATGGTGGTCACGGAGCGATACAAATATGTGGAAACCGAGGACGATATGAGCGAGCTTTACGATTTGACGGCCGATCCATACGAGCTAAAAAATCTAATTCTTGACGATCAGTTTGCAACTGTCTTATCTGAAATGCGTCGCAGGCTAACCAGCTGGCGGTTAAAATCGAACGACACATCTTGAAACCAGTTGCATCAACCATTATTCTATAATCGTCCCGCTAATTTAAGGTAGATGTATAAACATGTCAGAGATCGTCAAAAAACAAGAAAAACGTGACAACTCAGCTTTGGGTTTGGTAATTGCGTTTGGAGCCATCGTTTTGTTCTTGTATCTCCTCTCTGAGGATGCCGTCAATCATCCGATCCACGCAATTGAATTACAGAACGGCCGATACATCCACGGTTCCAATCTTTCCTGTTCAGAAATTGAAGGGGCACCGGACAGATACCAATGCCAAACAATGCTTGGTGATGAGATGCTGAAGGTTAGAACCTCACGTCGCTTTGCGAGTGATCCAAACGGGCCTCTGGTATGTAGCGCAACATTTGGCTCAGAAACAGTTGGGTGCACAGCCGCATACATCACATCAAGCTACTGGGAACAAGGCATCCGACTTTCTGCCTCAGAAAGTCTGCTAAAAGCGGCCGAAAGCATTCCGCGCTGGCGCAATTGGCAGGGCATCTTCTATGGCTGGTACGAATCTGAATATGGACAGCTCGGCGCAATTTTGGTGATTTTCTACACGCTGTTCTCGTTTAAGGTTATCTTGGGAAGGCGTTCTAAACAGCCTAGGCTCCCACTTTGGTTGAGATTTGGCTTAATCGGAACAGCCATTTTGTTTTTGAGCCTGTTTCTCACTCCCAGATTTATTCCACCACTAATCGAAACAGAAGGTCACAGCTATTGGGAGTTTTGGGGGCTACCATTGTTGATTTTTATTGGGTTTTTAGCCAGCACACCTCGCTGGAAAGACAAAACTGAAAGATCAAGTTTTGAGTTGGCGCTACCCATGAGCTTACTGATTTCATTCTTCATCTACTTTGCAACATTCGCGGTTGTCATCGTACTGTTGCTCTCTTTAAGCTTCATCGATTAAACGAAAACCCCGGCCGGGATTAATTCGCGGCCGAGGCCATACACTTCTTCACCGATCTAATTGCTTAGGAAAATCGTTGGTAAATAAATGATCTTATCCAGCACCGGCGGAGTACTGAGTGCCTCAACAGCTCCAATGTCACATCGGGATTCGGAATCTCCATTTCCATCAACCGTCCGAGAATAACCTCGTTGATCAAAAATGATCGGATCATCACCAACTTCAGCAATGAAGATTGGCAGGTTAAAGTCTGCATCAAGACATCCGGCCGGGTTGCCGGCATCAATCAATAGACTGCCATTTTGTGGCAGGTGGGTCATTACACCCCCACCATTATCAGCTAAATCATCCAGCATCGGATCAGTATTCAAAAAATTTGTAACTGTATCACCACTCAGTGGGCAACTGCCATCTTCAATCAAGTTGTAACCAAGAGAAAGCATGACGGGTACAGAAAAGCAATCAGCCCCTTCGTCAGCCGTGTTATTCGCCACAACGGATTGATATAGAACAACCATCTCACTATTCCAGACTCCAGCCCCTCTGCCATTAGCAAAATCTGTGCCTGATTCAGGGTCACCTTCGGCCGTATTATTCACAATCGTACTGCTTACGATCAGCGTCATTGAGTCATCATTTTCAAAGAATGAATCCCCATTGAAAATGCCACCACCGTATAAATCAGCCACATTTCCTGACACTGTACTATTTAAAATCTTTACTTGGCTTTCTTCCATCACATGAATTCCAGCGCCCTCTCTTGCATTGTTATTGATAATCGAACTGTCAATAATTTCCATCGATCCATTGGAGATAAGAATTCCCCCACCTGGCCCATCATCAGATGTATTACTTTCAATTAGCGTATCTCTGATCAACACCTCACTGTCATAGATACTGATTCCCCCACCGCCGTGTGTGCTAGTTGAAACACCTGTAAAATTATTGGACAAGGTGGAATTTAAAATAGTTAAGCTTCCATTGCCTATAAAAATTCCACCGGAGTTGCCGCTGGCACCGGTCGGACCGTCTACGCTGTTCCGGTTACCATCGATAATCGTCTGCTTAATCGTAAGCGAGGCCCCCGATAAGTGAATACCTGCATTTTTGAAGAAAGATGTGTTACTAACAATTTGGCTATCCTGAATCGACACTGAAATTGTTTGACCCGATTCACCCCGAACACCACGAATGGCACCATCATCATTATCCCGAAAAACGCTATTCACAATCTCGACCGATGCATCTCCGGAAACCTGTAACCCTGTATGATTTTGAGCAATTAAGCTGTCTTTGATAACTAAGCTTCCAGTTGTGTAAATCGCGTCAGTTCGATTCGCAAAAAAATCAATCTCCCCTGCCTGCAGGTTATTTGTAATTGTCACACTTTGAAGAAGAAGTGGACCTACATTGTGGATCGCACTACCAAACAGATCATCCTCTTTAACACCATCTCGGATGGTTAGGTTCGACATTGTAGTCTCGGCCAAATTGTGAAAAACTCGATCAAGAGCGTTGCCACTAATGATTGTTTCTTCAGCACTGACACCTGAAATAGTTACCGGGTTTATGATATCTAGATCACCAAAGGCTGCGTTGTCCTCTTTGGTTCCTGAAATTGAAAGCATATAGGTTCCAACAGGGAGTGTGATGGCATCGGCCGCCTCCGTTGTATTCGCCTCTTGAATAGCGGCTCGCAAAGTGCATGTTCCCTCAGCCGTTTGGCAGATCCCATCTCCCAAATTTGAGTCAACCGCATCTAGTTCAGAGTCCACCGTAAACACAGCTTGAGCTCCCGTTTCGCTTGCGTGGCTAGAGGCAAAATGGCCAAAACTTAACAAAAAGATGGCTCCAATAAAGAATAGGGTAACAAACAAAATAGGCGTAGGCTTAATCAAGGCTTTCATAATTTTCTCCTGTTAATCGAAATAGGTTCAATGTTTATGTAACAGAACTCTGCTACTCAATCATAAACGATTCACTCAAGGATTCTGTTCCAAAAATCAACGATTACCTGATTTTCAGGATACTGAAGGGTGATTAAACACAAAAAAGGACCGGCCGCTTACGACCGATCCCTGAGTATGGAGGAGTCTGAAAA
>JAHDGV010000490.1 GCA_020631655.1 Chloroflexota bacterium
CGGTGAGCTTCATCTTACCCAGCGTTGAAATGTCGATGATGCCAACCCGCTCACGCACCGCTTTAACCTCGGCCGCAGGATCACCGTAATGTTCCGGCCGCATCCACAGCCCAGCCACCATCATTTTGGCCCCGTGCTGCAAATGCCAATCGTGCACCGGCGTGTAACGAACAGGTTCCATCATTTGGCCGCCTAGCGCACCAAACTCAATCGGCCGGACCGGTGGGCGACTCGTCGTCGTTCCGGTTTCTCCGATCGTCGCTTCGTTTTGCCGCGCCGTCAGGTGGATCGTGTTGTAGCTCGACCATTTCCCCTGCGAGGGGCCCATCGATGCCGTTGAGTACCGTTTAAGCAGCTCGATGCTGTTGTACCCTTCTGCAATCGCCATTTTGATATCTTTGCTGGTCACATCTTCGTCACGATCAACAAACTGTTTTCCGTTCCCATTTTGCGTCCCCGGCACACTGACCAAATTATTGGTCCGTACCGGCTCTGCGGCGATGGCGTCGGTCAAACTTTTCAGTTTGGCCTTACTCGGATTCCGTCCCACGCCCACGGCCGCCAGCGCTTGTTGCCCGGCTAGCTCACCGCTCATCAGTTCGTTTTCGAGCGAGTGGGTGCCAATCACCCGACCGGCCGCAAAGACATTGGCAGGCATTTCCGCTGGCAAGAACTCGTTTCGTCCTTCGTCGTAAGCCATCTTGCCACCAGCTTGATAAATCAAGCCGTTGTCCGGCGCCCAGCCAACGCACATCGCAATAAAATCACAGTCGATTTCTTGTTTGGCCAAATCGTTGATTGTCATGTCAGCCCGCACCGGCACGATGGTGCCGCTCGTGACATGTTTACTGCCATTGGCTTGCAAAATCGTGTGTTTCTGGAAGAGGGGAATCCCCAAACCAGAAACGTCACGGGCTAGATCTGATTGATCGGCCCGAGAGTCAGCCACCCCCATCACGATCACTCCAGCTTCATGTAAATCTTTAGCCAGTTTCCACCCATCATCACTGCTGGTAACGATCAGGGCCTTTTTGCCGACGGCCGTGCCGTACAGGTGTAGCAAGCGTTCAACCGCGCTCCCCAAAATCACCCCGGGGATGTCGTTGTTATCAAACACCAGTGGCTGATCCAATGCACCGGTTGCATACACAACCGCTTTTGCCCGGATTTTGTACAGCCGCTGGCCCCGATACGCCACAAGCCAGCAACTTTCATGATGGCTAATCACCGTGGTGTCGGTGTAAACGGTTATATTGGGATGGCTTGTAACCGCGCCAACCAATTCGGCCAGCGTTTCAGCCCCATCTTTGTTGAAGCGGAGCCAGCCGCCCAAAGTCGATTCGTCAGTGAATAAGGCGACCCTGATGCCCGCATCACCTGCCTTAAGCGCCGCTTTTAATCCGGCCGGATCACTGCCCACTACAGCGATATCCGTGTGCAGATATTGTTTGTCATACCCTTTTGCCAGTGGCGCATCAATGTCGAGCTTGCCCAGTCCGGCCAAGTTTCGCAGAACCTTTTCATAGGTCGGCCACATGAAGGCAGGGCGGATAAATGTTTTGTAGTAAAAGCCGACGGGCAAAAAGCGGTCGCCCAGTCCGGTCACGCTCATGATGTCACGGTCGGGTGACGGCCATGCGTTCACCGATTTGACGACCATGCCGTCTTCAACCGGCCGGAGCCATGCGCTCACGCTGACTTCGTTCCCGATCTGCACCATCGAGTTCATTTCATGGCCGTAGCCGTGTAATCCTCTGGGGCGATGGTATTTAAACGACCGGCCGATGATTTTGATTCCGGCGGCGGTCACGGCCGAGGCAATCGTATCGCCCGGGTGGGCCGGTATCGTTTGACCATTAAAGCTAAAGCTGATTGTTTTCGAGCGGTCGATGACCTCGTTTGGTCCGGCCGCAAGGCGGGTGGTGGTGGTTGCTGTACTCATAATTCTCTAGAGAAGAGATGAGAGACAAGAGAGAAGGAGGTTCGTTTCGAGCAACTCTCTTCTCTTGTCTCTTTACTCTTTGCTTGCCTCCCAAAGATAAGTTTTAACAACTTCATTCGTCCGCGTGTGGCGTTCCGCCAAAAACCATGCCTGACACCCTTGGCGGTGATACCACCACTCTTTTTGCACGCCCCATTTGTTGTCTTTCATGTAGATGAAGTCGGCCGCAGCCGCGTCACTGACTTCCATAAGATTGGCCGGCCGGGGGTTATATTCCCCACCGTACCGAAATTCTGATTGATTACGTTCTCCGCAATGCGGACATTCGATAATTACCATGATGATTTATCCATTCCCGTAGGGGCGTGGATGGACGAATGGCAGATGTTTCTTTGATCAACAAATTGCTTCGTCCAACCCGCCCCGCAGCTTGAAAAATGGTTGCTGTTCGGGACAAATTGTGTGCTAACGCAGGGCGGGTTGGAGACTGTGTCGATGTGCAAACGAGATTGCTTTCGTGTCTCCATCCGCGCCCCTATAAAAATTTAATGACCAACGGACGCCGCGCCTTTTTCGCCAACAAGATCGAATCTTTCAAACCGATCGAGTGCAAATGGGGCTAGCAAATCTGGTGTTTTATTGGTAGCGATTAACTCCGCCATCCGTTTACCAGAAACCGGCGTCGCCTTAAACCCGTAGGTGCCCCATCCTACATCAACCACAAACCCATCAACGGGAGTGAACCCCATGATCGGGCTGTAGTCAGGCGTCATGTCGCATAGTCCGGCCCATTGGCGCAAAATGCGTACATTGCTCAGCGATGGGAACATTTCAAGAATATGCCCGGCCAACCCCTCGGTAAACCCGATCGACCCTTTAACGCTGTAGCTGGCAAACGGATCAACCGATGCACCCATAACCAGCTCGCCACGATCAGACTGGCTGACATACACGTGGAGCGATCCGGAAACGATGATCACATCTAAAAATGGTTTAAGCGGTTCAGATACGCAGGCTTGCAATGGGAATGTGGTGACAGGCATTTTGACCCCGGCCATGTCTGAGATGGTAGAGCACCATCCGGCCGTAGCGTTGAGCACCACACCGGTTTTCACTTTGCCCCGATTGGTCTGTACGCCGGTTACTTTCCCATTTTCAACCAAAATGTCCTGCACTTCAGTTAGCTGATGGATGTGAACACCCATCCGGTCTGCGTGGTGTGCATATCCCCAAACCACCGCATCGTGCCGAATAATGCCGCCGGGAGGATGATAAAGCGCACCCAAAATCGGGTAGCGGGGATGTTCGCTGATGTCTATCGCTGGGCAAAGTTCTTTGACTTCTTGGCGATCGATATAGCGTGAGTCAACCCCTTGAATCTGGTTGACCTCGGCCCGACGGCGCATGACCCGCACAGAGCTATCGTTGTGTGCGAGGGTAAAATGCCCCCGCTGGCTAAACATGACGTTGTAGTCAAATTCAACCGACATCTGCTCGTATAGCTTGACGCTTTCATTATAGAAGGCGACCCCTTCAGGCGTTAAATAGTTCGAGCGGATAATGGTCGTATTCCGGCCGGAGCCGCCTGAACCGATATACCGCTTTTCCATGATGGCAACATTGGTGATGCCGTAGTTCTTGGCAAGGTAATAGGCACAAGCCAGCCCGTGCGCAC
>JAHDGV010000491.1 GCA_020631655.1 Chloroflexota bacterium
CTTGATACGAAAAGCCTAAAATTGAGTGGGGCCGAAAAAATCATCATGATAAACTTGAGCCCAAGAATTTAAAGACCTACCCCACATTACCTTAAGTAATATCTGGAAAGCCTGTCGGAAAAAATCGAAGGAGGTGCCCCGTTGAATTTTCGTTTCATAACGATCATCGCTGGCATAGTTATACTTTTTTTAGTCGCCTGCTCCCCATCCCCTACAGAAAATGAGCCAACAATCACATTAAGCCCGTGCACTCTAAATGCAAATATCGATGCCAACTGCGGAACTGTTACGGTTCCGGAAAACTACGACGAGCCAAACGGCCGCCAGCTAGACATAGCCATCGCCGTTTTACCAGCACGTAGCAGTATTCCCGAAGATGATCCGATCTTCTTGCTGGCAGGTGGGCCGGGGCAAGCGGCTATCGAAATATTTCCATTTGTGCTGGCTCAGCTAAACAACTTGAACAACGCTCGGGACATTGTGCTGGTTGATCAGCGAGGGACGGGTGAATCGAATCCGTTAGACTGCCTGCCGTTTGTGGAAGACCTTGACCTCGATGCGGATGATGAGCAGGTGTTTGGCGCACTTGCAGAATGCCGAGAGTCACTTGCGGCCGAGAATGATTTAACCCAATACATTACCGACATCGCCATGCGCGATCTTGACTCAGTTCGGGAACAGCTTGGGTATGGGCAGATTAATCTGATCGGAACATCGTACGGTTCGCGGGCGGCGCAACGATACATGACCCTCTACCCTAATCAGGTCCGTTCGGCCGTTTTGAACGGTGTGACCGGATCAGAGTTGGTGCTGATGCTACAGGCCCCACAGGATGGTCAGCGGGCTCTCGAACTTCTACTGGCTCGTTGTGAGGCTGATTCAGGCTGTGCAGAGGCGTTTCCCGATCTCGACGAAACGATTGCAACCCTAATCGGACAAGTCGCGGGAGGGATAGAAACCGAAATTGTCCATCCATCCACCTCAGAAACGTTGGAGGTCGAAATTAACGAAGATTTGCTAATGCAACTTGTCTTCAACATCATGTACTCGGCCGATCTCGTTTCGATCCTGCCATTGATTTTGACAGAGGCGGCTGAGAGTGGGGACTACTCCCCCATTGTTGGGCAAGGGTTGCTGGTGGGCGAAAGCGCCGGGCTTTATCAGGGGATGTTTTATTCGGTTGCCTGCACCGAAGACGCAACCCTGATCGATGAATCTGCGGCCGAGGCTAGCAACGACGGCACTTTCTTCCCAGAGATGTCGGTCAATCTGTTGCGGGCTTGTGAAGGGTGGCCAACGGCCGATTTAGACCCAGCTTTCCGTGATCCGTTCCGATCTGACATCCCCACTTTGTTGCTCTCGGGCGATGCGGATCCGATCACACCACCAACTTATGCCGAAGAGCTTCTAACCGGCCTAACAAACGGCCGTCACATCGTCATTCCACAGTACGGCCACGATGTGCTAACAGTGGGCTGTGTTCCGAACGTGGTTGGAGAATTTATTAACGAAGCAACGGCCGCCGATTTGGAAGACGACTGCCTCGCAGAAATCGTCCCGCCGCCGTTCTTTGTATCGCTCACCGGGCCAACACCGTAGCCAGCACAGAGGAAATTTTCACATGATCGAAGTAACCAATTTATATAAAGCGTTTGGCGATATACAAGCGGTACAGAACATCTCATTCCAAGCACCAAACGGAGAAATCACCGGTCTTTTAGGGCCAAACGGAGCTGGAAAAAGTACGGCCATGCGCATGATCGCAGGCATTCTAAACCCCGATCAGGGAAGCGCCAGCGTAGATGGATTTAACATGAGCCAGCAACGGCTGGATGCGCAAAAAAGGCTGGGCGTTTTGCCTGATAAACGTGGCATCTATCAGCGGCTGACCTCGCGCGAAAATATCCGCTATTACGGCCAACTCCACCTGCTACCATCAAAGCAAATCGAAACCCGCATTGATGAGATTATCAAATTGCTAGATATGGATGAAATCGCAGATCGTCGAGCCGAAGGTTTCTCAACCGGCCAAAAAGTAAAAGTCGCCATTGCCCGCATGTTGGTCCATGATCCGGCCAATTTGGTGCTTGACGAACCTACGTTGGGGCTGGATGTGATGAGCACCCGAGCCATGCGTGACATTATCCGCAGACTGCGTGACGAAGGAAAAACGGTGTTGCTTTCAAGCCACATCATGCAAGAGGTTGCGGCGCTGTGCGACAACATTGTTGTGATCGCTAAAGGGACTGTCGTGGCCCAAGGCACGGCCGACGTGCTACGTGAACAATCGGGCGCAGAAAACCTGGAAGATGCCTTTGTCAGCATTATCGGTAGCGGGGAGGGATTAGAATAATGTGGCGATTAATTACAGTCATTGCTCGCAAAGAGCTGGTCGATAATTTCAGAGATCGTCGTTCGATTTTCAACGCATCGATGAATGTGTTGCTCAATCCACTGCTATACATCGCCTTGTTTGGGTTTATGAGTCGGGCTTTTTCAGAACAAGCAGAGCGCCAGCTTCAACTGCCTGTCATCGGTGCAGAAAATGCGCCCAATCTGATCGACTTTTTAGAGCAACGAAACGTGGCGATTTTGCCAGCCCCGGCCGATGCGGAAACGGCCATCCTTGAAGGGGAACATGATGTTGTTTTGTTGATTCCAGACGATTATGGAGAGCGATTTGAAGACGGCCGACCGGTTTCTGTTGAGGTGTTTCAAGATCTTACAGACCAAGGGGGTAGTATTTCAGCATCGCGGACCGAGCGATTGCTGGGGCAATACAGTCAGCAAATTGGGGCTTTGCGCCTCTTGGCTCGGGGCATCAACCCGGCCGTGGTGAGCCCAATCATTGTGCAAGAAGTTGACGTCAGTGTTGAAGAAGCGGGGATTGCAGGCGCCATCCTAAATTTGTTACCCGTGATCATGCTAACGGCCGCATTTATGGGTGGCTTTTTTATGGTTGTTGATATGACGGCGGGTGAACGAGAGCGTGAGTCGCTTGAACCATTGTTGATTAACCCGATCCCTCGCTGGGCGGTGGTGATGGGTAAATATCTTACTGCGCTCGGATTCACAACCTTTGCCACAATGCTAGCGGCCGCCGTTTATCTGATATTGCTCTCGATTCCGGCCGTGCAAGAGTTCACCAATATCCGTTTTGAGCTTGACGGGGGTGCCGTGGTTACCGCCATTTTGATCATGATTCCGGTCATCATTATGGCCGTTGCTTTGCAAATGTTAATCGCATCGTACGCGCGCAATGTCAAAGAAGCACAGACATACACCCAAATCCTAAATCTAGCAGGATTCTTGCCCGCACTCATGCTCTCGGTTTTACCGGTCAAAGAAGCGGCTTGGATGAGTTTTGTACCAACGATTGGTCAGCTGTTTATGATTAACAAGATCACCAGTGGTGAGGCTTTAGAATTTGCCGATTTAGCGACGACAACGGGTGTAACCTTAGCGATCGCATTTATCGCACTCGTGATTTCAATTCGACTGTACAACCGAGAACAAATATCACTGATCGGTTAAATGAAACCAATTGGTGATATTTAGGTTCTAAAACATAGAAACTTATATTTCTATAAGAGATTTTCTCTAAAATA
>JAHDGV010000492.1 GCA_020631655.1 Chloroflexota bacterium
AAAATCGTAAATCAACAATCGATTGGGTAAAATACCGGCCATGTTTATCACGTTTGAAGGAAGCGAGGGGAGCGGTAAAACGACCCAGATCCAATTATTAGCAGAATATCTTAGAGAACGAGGGAAATCTGTCCTTGTGACCCGCCAGCCGGGGGGAACTGACATTGGCACCCAAATTCGGCAGGTGTTGCACGATGTGAACAACAAGAAGATGACGAGCACGGCCGAAATCTTGCTGTACTCGGCCGACCGTGCGCAACACGTCGAAGAGCTAATCCGGCCAGCTTTGGCAGAAGGGACGATTGTGTTGTGTGATCGGTATACCGACAGCACCTATGCGTATCAGGGGTATGGGCGCGGGCTAAGTTTGGACGATCTGCAAATGATCACCCAGTTTGCAACTGGCGGACTAATGCCAGAGCTATCTTTCTTTTTGTACGTGGATATTGAAGAGGGGCTTCGCAGGCGTGAGGTGGGGAATCTTGAGATGAACCGAATGGATCTGCAAAAGAAGGCGTTTTATGATCGGGTGGAGCAGGGATATCGGGCCTTGATTGCGGCCGATCCCGGCCGGTGGCGCGAGATCGACGCATCTGTTTCGATTGAGGCGGTTCAGGCTGAATTGCGTTCAGCCATTGAAGCTGAGCTTAATCTTCTTCCCAAGTAAAGAACCGCTCAATCTCTTCCTTAGTTAAACCACTCGGCTTTTGCTCAACCTCTGGGGTCTCTTCTTTGGCCCGTTCTGGCTCAGGATCAACTTCAATTGGCTCATCAGATTTAGGATCGGGTTCAACCGCCGGTGCGGGGTCTTCTGGGGAACTCATCTCTGGGGTGAGCGGGTCAGGCTCAACGATCACTTTTTCAAACTCTTCGGCCGTGGGCGATGATTCATCGGCCGTTGTCGTTGATTCTTCAGGTTCAGGTTCTGTATTAGGCTCGGAAACAGGTTCAACTACAGGCTCCGTCTCAACCACAGTTTCTGACATGATTTCTTCTGCCATTGGCTCTTCTTTTGCTAAATCGGCTGAGACGTCTGATACCTGTGACACTTCTGTTTGAACCGGCTCAGCTGGTATCTCTACCGGTTCAGAATCTGGTTGTGGTTCGCTCCACATCGCCTGTTTATCGGGAGCAAACTCATTTTGCGCGGCCGGAACCGCCTCTTGATCGATGGCGAACCCATCACCCGGTTGGGCGGGAGCTTTGACACTGTCAGGCACAGTTTCAACATTACTTTCAGCCCCTTTCGGCTCAAGCCACTCGGCTGGAACCTCGCTTAAATCAATGTGAATCACCGGATTCCCAGTCGAATAATCAGCACCATCGATTAACGCTTGAGCATTTTCTTGCGACTGTAAAGTTGGCAAGATTTCTTCTGGCTCATCTAGCATAACTGGCTCGTTTTCAACCATTGGCTCGTCGGCCGCTTGGTCAATGTGATCATCTTCATCATCAATGGGGCCAGCTTTATCAACCTGCTTAACGGCGGACTTGCCCAGATAATAAATATCTGTGGAGTCAGGATCTAAATTGTCTAGGGTAATTTCTTTGGCTTCCGATTCCCCTTCAGTTTTTTCGTACACAAGTTGCACGGGTGAATCTGCCGGATCAAATTCTGTGGTCCCCAAATCGAAAATTTCTGTTGTGTCAGGTGTAACCGTTTCAAGTGTCACATTTGAGTTAATCGGCTCTTTTTCGTCATGGATTAGCTGAACTTCGGCCGCGGGCTCTCCGCCATCAGAGATCGTTTCAACCTCATTTTCATTGTGGATGGCGGCTTTGATCGCCTCAATTTCTTCCATGGAGGGGACTTTCATCGATACAACCGTTTTAACCATGCTTGGATCGAGCTCTTGCACTGGGGCGACTTCTGCTTCAGCCGCAACTTGTTCGCTTTCACCCTCGGCCGAGTCGCTTGTCGTCTCTGCGGGCTGTTCAGCAACTGGAGTTTCGGTTTCGACTTCTTGCACAGCTTCGGTTGCTACAACTTCAGTCTCTACTTCCTCGTGTTCTTCTTCAGCCGTCTCTTCAACTTTAGGTTTGGATGGGGCCAACAACTCCCGAATGAGCTCAGCTTTCGTTTTTAACCGTTTTTCTTCTGATTGAGCATTGCTCTCACCACTGATTAGAACGTCGTCACCTTCGTTCAATTTTTGCTGTAGCTCTTTCACCCCTTCTGGGATTTCGATGAGAGGTTTAAATTCGTTGTTGTCCATGTTTTCTGATCCTTGACTAGATGGCTGATCTAATTGGGATGATTGATATCCGTGCTGAAGATGGCTTTCAATCGTATTGTCTACTTTTATTGGTCGGCCGAAAATGACCCGCATCACATTGGTGAGTTTTAACCACCACGCTCTGCGTCTGGCCCAGCGACGCTGGCGTCTATTTTTACGCCGATCCCATTTTGCGTACCGTCGGTCACGCCGTTTGCGCCAGCGGATTAGTCGGCGTGCGCGCCACATCCGCCTTACTTTTGTTAGCACTTTTCGACCAGATGTTTTTGCACCGGCCGCTCGTGTAGCGATGGTCTGTGTTGCATCGACATCCGTGCCCGTTTCTACTTCCTCTCCGAAGCGATCAACCAAATAGAGCCAGATTCTTCTTATAGTATAGATTCCGAGCAGGGCAATAATAAATAGCCCAATTAGCACTGTTTGGTAGAACGGTTTTAGCCCGCCTGGCTCTTCAAGTGGGGTAGAAAGCAAATTAGCTGGAAGCGGCTGTTTAAACAGGTCCGCGGCCGGTTTTTGAGTCCCATCTGGCCGGATAATGCCCATCTGCTTTTGCGGGCTACGTTTCCACGGCAACCGACCCGCTACCTGAGAAGGGACATGGGTAAAGTCATACAGCGTCCATGCCAAATACCCGGCCGTGGGTCCATCCTCCATCAATTCCAAAAGCTCGCGCAGATAGTTGTATTGCTCTTCTTCGGTGTGGCCGTGAGGGAAAAAACGACTGTTCCAGGTGGGCAGGCCAAATTCACCCAGCATCACCGGTTTTTCTGCACCGACTTTGATTTTTAGTTGGGTGACCGTGTCAATAAATTCCGAGGTGGGGGCGTAAAAGTGGAACGAGACAAAATCAGTCATATGGGCCAGCTCGTCCGCATTTTCAGCGTGAGCCCACCCAATCGTTATGAGATGATACGGATCGTAGATGCGAGCTTGGTCAATCGCATGTTTCAGCCAGATGTTGACCAACTCTTCCCCGGCCGCGTCGTAATCTAAATCAGGTTCGTTTTTAATGTCCCACGCCAAAATGGCTGGATGCCGATTAAACGTGGTGAGTAGCTCTTCCATGTGACGATCCGCCTTGGGCCACGTCAATAAGTTATAGTCAGATTTAAAGTCATACAGCGTGACGATCACACGCAGGTCGTGGCGCCATGCTTCGTTCAAAATATCTCGCAAGCGCTGGATTTGGTCAGGGGCGTTATCAACTGGCTCATCGATTCCGAATTGCTCATACGGCACAAAAATGCGGATTGTGTTCATCCCCATGCTAGAGATAAGCGCGAGATCGTTGCTGATCGCATCTCCCTCATAGTTGGTCCACATGTCGGTCCACGTGTTGTCTTGGGGATAGTAGTTGAAGCCCCG
>JAHDGV010000057.1:0-17931 GCA_020631655.1 Chloroflexota bacterium
CTGCGTTAATTGGCAAGCTTGACCCCACCCGTTAACAATTTTTAATTCATTATTCCTTATTAATTATTATTGTTCTACTTTCCGGCCGATGAGCGTGGCGTTGTGTCCGCCAAATCCAAACGAATTCGACATGACCGTATTGATCTCGATATGCTTTGGGGCCTCACCCGTGTAGTCTAAATCTAATTCAGGATCAGGGTCTTCATAGTTCAAAGTTTGGGGTACAAACCCATCCCGCATAGCAAGCAGAGAAACCATAAACTCCATGGCACCGGCCGCGCCTAACAAGTGACCGTGCATCGATTTTGTTGAGTTAATCGCCACTTCATAGGCTGACTCACCAAATAAATTTTTGATCGCTTTGGTCTCCATCGCGTCATTTAACTGCGTGCTGGTGCCATGTGCATTGATGTAATCGATGTCGGCCGGGGTTAATCCCGCACGATCGAGAGCCAGTTTCATTGAATGGAAGGCGCCATCCCCATCAGCATGCGGAGCGGTGATGTGGAATGCATCGGCCGTGGTACCGTATCCTAGAACTTCACCATAGATTTTTGCACCACGTTTTTTAGCATGTTCTAGTTCTTCGAGTACAAAAATGGCTGCCCCTTCACCCATCACAAAACCGTTGCGGCTAGCCGTAAACGGCCGACATGCCCCTGTAGGATCGTGATTCCAGGTTGAAAGAGCTCCCATGTTATTAAAACCGGCGACAACGGTTGGGGTTAAGGCTGCATCAGCTCCACCAGCAACCATCATTTCATACCCGCCATATTTGACCATTTGGGCCGCTTCGCCAATGGCGTTTGTGCCACTGGCGCAAGCCGTAGCGATGCTCATGTTGGGTCCGCACAAACCATACTGGAGAGAGATACGTGCGGGAACGCTGTCGAGGAGCATCATGGGAACAAAATGAGGACTGACTTTACCCGGGCCACGTTCATTATGAACAGAAACGTTTTGCTCAGTCGTGGTGACGCCACCCATGCCGGTACCCATGATAACCCCGCACCTGCGTCGGATTTCAGGATCAATTGACTCGAAGTCGCAGTCTTCCATCGCCTCTTGCGCGGCCGCCCATGCATATTGGATCACAACGTCTGTGCGTCGAGCATCTTTCCGACCGAACCGGCCAGCGGCGTCAAACTCTTTGACCTCGGCCGCAAACGTCGTTTTGTGGCCCGCTGTATCAAAACGGGTGATTGGGGCGATACCAGAAACGCCAGTTTTAACATTTTCCCACGTCTCTTCTTTGGTTTGCCCTAATGGGTTGATGGTGCCGATGCCGGTTACAACAACTCGACGGCTTCTTGGATCATTGCTCATGTGTCCTAATATCTCCAGATTTAATTTGGTGAGGCATAGGCTAAAACACAGGCTAACAAAAAAAGATTCGATTTTTAGATTTTGCTAAAGGGAATGTTGCAGGCGATTGGTGGTAAAGACCAGTCTGGCGTTTTAAAACCAGACTGGTTTGAATTTAGTTAGGCCCAAGGCCAGCCGCCTACGCGGCTAACGGCAACGTAGATCAGAAGGGCTGAAATCAGGACCGCAAAAAACTTGTTTCGATGTTGCAATACGTCTGATAGTTTTTTGAAGCGGGCGGCATACATCAAAATCCCGACAGCGATGATGTTGGTGACAGCATGTTCTAGGCCAACCCTGAAAATCGTATCTGAAAAGCCAACATTGTAGTTGAATGGGAGCCAAATGATTAAAACAAGCCCCAACAAAAACTGAATCGCGGCCGAGTTAACCAAACCGAGCCAGAGCTGACGATCAAGTTTTGTGTAGTCTTGATTGCCCAGCCAACCGATAAGGGTTTTGACCAGAACAATGACCGCCATTAAAACAACGATCCAGCGAATACCGTCATGAGCGGCTTTTAGAAAATCATACATAACTTATCTCCGAGTTAATTTCCACTTTCCGAATCTCCACGACGTCTGTTTTTTGATATAAGGCGCAGGAGAATGATAAGCGTGGCACATGCGGCCACGACCTTTAGAATGTTTTTGGTGTGTAAATAACGAGCCGGGCTTTGGCGTTCGCTTAGACTGATCGCGTTAAATGTGTCTAACATGCCAGCCTGCATAGTGCGGTTGGTCCAGCCCAGTTCATCATGGGCTTTCTGGCCCGATGCGATGAAAGTCCCTCCCAATGAACCCAGTGCTTCTCCGTTGACGATGTGTGAGAAGGGCATGATTGTGTTGAGAATGTCGAACAGGGGGATTAACGGCCGAAAGACTGCGCCGTTAATGCGCAGAACCGGCTTAGGACGGCCGGTGAGACGCGACCAGAAATCGACCATTTCCCCAAACGAAACGGCCGGGCCAGCCAAAATATAGCTTTCGCCCAATTTCCCTTTTTCGATTCCTAAGATGATTCCATCCGCAATATCATCGACGTGTGCAAAGGTAACCATGGTGTCGGGGCCGGGCAAAATCGGGAATGGTAGCCGGTTGGTGTGGTAGCGATGCATCAGCTCGCCGATCAGCCCGGGATCGCCGGGGCCGTATCCTTGCCCGGGCAACAAAATGATAATGGGAGCACCCGCTTCGATCATGGGGACAACAACATCAAAATGTGCCTGCCATTTGGTGCGGGCAAAGTGGGATTGGGTCGGTACCGGCGGCCGAGCCGTTTCATCTAGCATAATGCCCTGCGTGTCGCCATAAATTGTGGCGGTGCTGGTATAAATGATTTTTGGAATATTTAGATCAAGGGCCAGTTCTAGAACGGTGCGGGTGCCGGTTACATTGACCAGCTCCATCTGCCGCCAGTCTGGTTCCCCCAGCTGATTCATTGCTCCCATGTGTATGACACAATCACTACCAGACATGCCTACTTGCATCGAGCTACGATCTGTAATGTCGCCTAAAATTGCGGTTGCACCGAGCTCTTCCAAAATAGCCGCCCCCCGGCCGGAGCGAGTTAGTCCATAGACATCGTGGCCGGCTGCAACAAGCCGTTGTACCACCCTCTGCCCGATAAAACCTGATCCACCTGTGATGAAAACTTTCATGATTGCCGGATTATAGCAGATGAGAAATATTGTGCGTCAATGGTTAGTTCAGTTATATTTTTATCTATAGCGATTCAGTAATCTTCGGGACCCAAGTAGTATTTTTAATCGCTAGAAGCCTAAAAACGAAAACTCGCCATTTTGCTAACATCATAGCCGCTAACTTTTGTGAACCGATATTGATTTAAAACAAGGACCATGAATCAAATGAAGACCAAATATTTAGTTTTTGCCACATTAACCTTTTTGCTCACCTTTTTAATTAGTTCTCAACCGGTATTTGCGGTTGAGGTTTGGAAAGCCGAGTATTGGAACAACCGAAACCTAGTTGGGGATCCTGTGCTGGTCCGGAACGAGTCGGGGCTGAACAATGATTGGGGTGATGGTTCTCCTGATCCGTCGATTGATTCTGACAACTTTTCTGCGGCGTGGTCTACCCGCACATATTTTAATGAGGGAACGTATCGGTTTACCGGAACGGTTGACGATGGAATGCGCTTGTTTGTTGATGGCAACGAGGTTTTGAGCGTCTGGTACGACAGTCAACAGCATGATATTTCGGTTGATGTGTACATGACGGCCGGTGAGCATAACTTGGCCGTGCTTTATTTTGAAGCTGGTGGCAAAGCGGTCGCAAAGTTGAACTGGGCTCAGGTTAGCTCGGCTAGTACAGCAGGGGCGAGCGGAAACTGGACGGCCGAATACTTTAACAATACAGATTTAAGCGGATCACCCGTACGTACTCAAACAGAAAGCCAAATTGATTACTCGTGGCAGGGATCGCCTGCACCTGACGTGAATGCAGACAAATTTTCGGCTCGCTGGAAAACGTCAACTGCGTTTGATGCCGGAACGTATCGATTCACAGTTAGATCAGATGATGGGGCGCGGCTGTGGGTAAACGGCCGACAAATTCTGGATCAGTGGATAGAGCAACCGGCAACCACATACTCGGCCGATATCGTGCTCCCTGCAGGCACACACCCCATCCAAATGGAATATTTTGATCAGGGTGGTTCTGCTGTGGCTGAGCTGAGCTGGCGTAAAATCGCGGATGCAAGCAGTGCGCAAACAGTCAGCACAGCAACAACCCCATCCTTCCCAAATTGGAAAGCTGAATATTTCAACAACAGAACGCTAGGCGGCACGCCAGTTCTAACCCGCAATGAAACCGCCATTGATTATGACTGGGGATCAAGCTCACCTGTGCCCAACGTGGTGAATCACGATCATTTTTCTGTTCGCTGGAGCAGAACGGTTAACTTACCGGCCGGAACCTACAAATTTAGTGCAAATGTTGATGATGGGATTCGAGTTTATGTGAATGACACGCTTGTAATGGATCAGTGGCGCATAACCAACTCTGTGCCATTGTTTGCAACAGCTCAAGTTTCGGGTGGTGCAACGTCAATTCGCGTTGAGATGTTTGAATATGATGGGTTGTCCAGCATTAAGTTAGATTGGGATGCGGTGAATGACAAATCAACTTCATCCACCACAACCGCCTCAGCGCCTGCACCGACGGCGGCATCTGGATTTGCCACACTTAAAAACGCACGGGTGTTGACTTTGCGTAGCGGCCCCGGTGTTGATTTTGAACCGGCCGGTTACATTTTGCGGAGCGATACGGTTGAGCTACTCGGCCGTGATTCAGTCAGTTTCTGGATCAACGTTAAACTGCCAGATGGGACAGTGGGCTGGGCCAGCCGCAAATATTTGAACTCTCCGACGGCGTTTACCACGTTGCCCCTTGTGCAAAGTGACTCATGATAGACGAGCACCTAATCAAGCTAAATGGGCTCAAAACGTAAAGGTGTTAACGCCTGATAAGAGAAGATTTGATATACTCTGTTCAGTCTGCGGAAATTTGGAAGAAAATTCTGCGGGCTGAACAAGTAATATCTGTATAGGGATATTGAAAAAAAGGACGAGAACGATGAATTTTAAAACGGCGATTTGGACCATTTTGGTTGCTGTCGGATTGTTTTTGGTGGGAAGCCAACCAGTAGAAGCGGCTGAAGTTTGGACCGCCCAATACTGGAACAACACAACACGTTTTGGTGAGCCAACATATACAAGACTTGAATCAGGGCTAAACAATAGCTGGGGATTTGGGTCACCTCACGAGTCTATCGGGAACGACAATTTCTCTGCTAAATACGAAACTAAAACTGAATTTTCAGCCGGCCTCTACCGCTTCTTCGCAACGTCGGACGATGGTATGCGGGTGTACGTTGATAACGAATTAATTATTGATGTCTGGTACCAAAGCCAAGAGCATATTACAAACGCCGATGTTTATTTATCGGGAGGGTTCCATGCTCTGCGAGTTGAATATTTTGAAGCCACCGGCCAAGCAACTGCAAAATTGCGCTGGGCCAAAGTAGACAGCGCAGTGAACACAACCGGCTTGTGGCAGGCTGAGTATTTCAATAATGCTGGCCTTTCGGGTGAGCCGATTTTGACTCAAACTGAAAATAAAATTGATTACTTGTGGTTAGGCGCACCTGCGAACGGTGTTCCTGAAGATAATTTCTCTATCCGCTGGAGTGCAAATGTTCCGGTTGAAGCTGGGACATATCGCTTTACGGTTCGGGCCGATGACGGGATTCGCTTAAAAGTTGATGGCCAAACGATTATCGATCAGTGGCGTACTCAACCAGCAACAACCTTTTCGGCCGATGTGATTTTGCCGGCCGGTACAGTTCCTGTTGTAGTTGAATATTTTGATCAAACCTCGCAAGCTGTTGCTTCTCTAAATTGGTCAAAATTCAGTAGCTCCGAAGCCCGTCAGGTAGAAAATACCGCAACGTCATTATCGATTACCGACTGGAAAGGTGAATACTTTGCTAACACCGTTCTAGATGGTAGCCCAGTTGTAACGCGGAATGATCCCAGTATTAATTTTAACTGGGGATCAAGCTCTCCGATTCCAAATGTGCTAAACCACAATGGCTTTTCAGTTCGCTGGAGCAAAACTGAGAATATCCCAGTTGGTAGCTACCTGTTCAAGGTGTATGCACTGGACGGTGCACGCGTCTGGATCAACGGTGAGCAAATTATCAACCATTGGGATACAGCCACAGGTGACTGGCTAACCGGCACGTTTAACGTAACTGAAGGGACAACCGACATTCGCGTTGAATATTTGCATCAGTCAGGCATGGCTGAGATCTTTGCAACATGGGAAGCGCTGGATGGCACCGTAGTGACCACTACCACAAATGAAGCAGGCGAAACGGTTGAAACTGTTATTACAGGACCAACCGCAACCTTGATTTCAAGCGCACGTGCTTTAACTGTGCGCAGTGGCCCCGGCCGTGATTTTGGTTCTATCGGTTACATTACCCAAGGGGTAACGGTTAAATTGCTCGGCCGTGATTCAGAGACTTATTGGATCCGGGTTGAACTACCAGATGGCACCATCGGTTGGGCCAGCGGCCGTTTCCTTTCGTCTGAAACTGATTTCACGACGTTAGACCTTCAATAAAACAGATTCATAATCTTCAGGCGAAACGCTTGAAGCTGTGACAAACAAAAAGCCGGTTGATGATTTTGAAACCATCAACCGGCTTTTTTCATTTGCGAATAACGCATCTGATTCTGCTCTGCTTTACTCTGTCTGCTAACTATAAGTTCTAGTTCAGCCCTAAGCGTTGCTCCGCCTGTATGCACAGGCTTGCACCTCCGGCCGCTAACCACTCGTCTATCGTGGCGCTCCTTCGGTTGCCGTTTAGCGCATCACTATACACACCCGTTGTCCATGTGTAATAGCGTTGAGTCTCGTTTGCCCAGGTGTTCCAATTGCCTGATGCCGCTACGTGTCCGCCGTTGTAACCGGCAAACGCATGGCCGATTTCACCATTTGTCTGGATCAACCGTTCTGCCAAGTAGTTCATGCCGCGTAGCGCGTTTGTATCTGGGTTAAAGCCATCTTCACCTGCTTGAAAGTGGAATGGCATGACCTGAAACAATCCCATTGCTCCGGCGCTTGATACCGCCCTAGGATCGCCACACGATTCAATCTGCATAATTGTTGCTACCATGTTAGGGTCTAAATTATGGCGCTCAGCCCAAATCAGAATGTCATCTTCCCAATACAGGACTGATTGAGAGAAGAAAGGTGCCAGTTGTGAAGAGCGGAGCCCGCCCCACAGTGCTGACCGAGAATCACTTGTATCTTGAGCCGTATCGGCCGCGGCCGTTTGCGAGAGCGAGGCTGTGATGTTGTCACTTTGGCTACGCGCCATCGCATCCATAAAACTGGATGTTAAGGGGCGGCTCATTAGCAAAAAGGCTACAAGGATGATACCTACCATAACAAAAATGAGTTGTTTTGGTTGGGGTTGCCCTAGTGCCGGCCGTCGTGCTCGTCTTGGAAATGCATATGCCGCTTCATACTCTTCTTCGTAGTAGTAATCGCCTTCGTCGAAGCCGTTTTCAGCTTCATATACATCAACATCATTGGGGCCGAACACCGGCTCTTCGCCGTATGCATCGAACTCTTCTTCGTCGAAAAATGGGTCATCGTCTTGCCAGTTCATCGGTTGTTGCCTGCGTGTTGCTGGTTTGCGATAGCTAGGCGTTGCCGCGGCTGGCCGACGAACGGTGCGAGATTTTGGTTCAGGACGATTAAATGTCTTACGGGCGATTTTGGGCTCAGGCTTTGGCTGAGGCTGAACCCCTTGGTGATCCAAGAAGTCCCCATCATCTTCGTAAGTTAATTCACCGCCCTGTAAAGGGCCGTCATCTAATGGACCATACTCTAGCTCGTGCTCGTCCTCTAAATCTCGCAGAACAAAATCTGGAGCCTGAATTCGAGCATCGAACCGAAAGAAATCTGAACGGTCGTTAGCAGAAGAGGTAGAACGAGGATGGCCGTTGTTGCCTTTTGCTTGTTGGCCGCCACGCCTTGAATATCGTTTGTCGTTCATATTACACCTCCTCAGATTTACAAACAATCGACTCTAAGAAACAGATATTTAAAAATAGTGCTGTTTGATTGAGCTTGCCTGTAAACATGTTGTTCGTGTGTAGCGTGGTCTTAACCGCGCCCCTTTGCTCTCATGACAGGTGCTGGCCGGGTTGGGCCAGATGATGCTGGGCGACGGGTAACTCGGCTTATGCGAGTAGGTTGCTCTGTCCGGTTGGGGACCGGCCGTGTTCTGTTCCCGGGTTGAACCGGATTAGCCGGATTGGCTGAAAACGAAGCGGATGAAGCTGATCTAGGCTTTGGAGCTGAAAAGCTTCGGGCCGCGGCCGGACGACGCACTGCAGTCGGTTTTGCTTTTGAGTAAGACTTGCTCTTGTTTGAGTACGTTTTGCTAGGTTTATCTGGATGCAACAAGTGGTCTCCAGCAACCGCAATCGACCCGATAAACAAAATGCGGGTAACCCATACTAGTGTTGCCACAAAAATGGGTACGAAGGTTAAGAGTTGCTCACGCCCTAAAATTTCGTTGCCCAATGGGTGGTTTAACAAGGTCAGGGATACGGCCCACCAAGTCATAACTGCATTCATGGTTGCCCCAAGCAGCCATGCTCCGGTTAAATACCAGACTTGTGCGGGTTCATCTGCTCCCTTTTCGGGGGTAAATAGGCGAGCCAAGCCTGCGAAGTCGATAGAACAAAAGGCTATGGCTAGAATGGCTGACCAAGATAGTCGGCCGAAGGTGACTCCGCCCAATAGATTGTCTAGGGCGTAACGAGTCGTATCAAAATTAAAAATCTCAAACGCAATAAGCGCTACAAACAAAATTCCACCGATGAGCCACTGCTGTGACCCCCGGCCGCCAAGCATGGCGATAAAATTCTTGAGTGTGCTTGATGATTTTTTCCTGTATGCACTGGTCCTGAATGTCATGGTAACCTCTCCTTGTCAACTATGACCTCGATTCAATCAGGTATCTGTAAGATGAGGCTGATTTTTCTGCGGAAATCAGCTACACTTTCGAAGTAGAACAAAATTTCTAAATCGGATTTTGAGATATTAGCACACATGTTCTAAAAAAGTCAAACCCATTTCCATATATTCATGGCTATGTATTTAGTAATGGGTGATTTGTAGGGTTACAGGAGTAAATTGGGAGCTTGGGGCTATAAAAAGAGAACAGTTTCAGTTATAATAACAAACATTATGTCATGTTGATCGTTTCACAAGACCTATATCTCTTTATATGCAAAATGGGCTAGTCATTAAATCTATCAGCGGTTTCTTTACAGTTCGCACCGAATTGGGTGAGGATTTTGTATGCAAGCTACCCGGCAAGTTAAAGCGAGAAAAAAGTTTTACAGATATCGTTGCTTTGGGCGACCGTGTGACGTTCACTTATAACCCAAACGAAGAGAACGGCATCATCGAATCGATTGATGAGCGGGCAAACGCCCTGTCTCGCAGCCGGCCGTCGGCACATAACCGCCAATGGAAGACGGATAAAGAGCAGGTATTGGTCGCCAACGTGGATCAAGTTGTATTTGTCTTTGCGATTCGCAAACCAAAAACCAGTATTCGCAAACTAGATCGCCTGTTGGTCGTTACAGAGCAACAGGATATTCGAGCGATTATTTGCGTGAACAAAATCGACTTAAGTTCGGCCGAAGAAGCTGACAAGCAGTTTGGCCTTTACCGTCAGATTGGGTACGACGTGGTTTACACTAGTGCCAAAACGGGTGAAGGGATAGATACGCTTCGTGATCTATTAAAGGATCAAGTATCTGTTTTCGCCGGTTCATCCGGTGTAGGTAAATCAACATTGCTGAACGCAATACAGCCCGGTTTGGGATTACGCACCAGTAACGTTAGCGATGCAACGGGTAAAGGTATGCACACCACCCGCTACGGCGAACTGTTTGAAGTTGAGGCCGGTGGATGGGTGGCAGATACACCCGGTATCCGCGGTTGGGCGTTATACGACATTGAACCGGAAGAGCTCGATGGCTATTTTCGCGAGATAGAACCATTTGTAGCTAACTGTCAGTTTAGCGACTGTAAGCACCGTAATGAGCGTGGCTGTGCGGTTAAACAGGCGGTTGAAGATGGGCATATCTCCCCCATTCGTTTTGACAGCTATCAACGTCTGCGCGAAGAACATGAGAATTTAATGGAAGAACCTTGGTAAAACCATGCCACTCAGGTTCTAATTGATACCCGTCATGTACGACATACATCAAATCTCTGACAAACCGATTTTGCTCGAGCCACCACAGCAGGACCCCCGTCCTAGCCAGTGGATTTCGCGTGTGGCTGAGCTGTTGAGCGTCGTGGCGTTGTTAAGCGTGCTGGTTTATCTGCTGACACCGCTGTTGTTTGGTGACCAATCGTCTGGGTGTGATTATTCTGGAGATATTCCACTTGAAGAGGCGTTCCGGCCGATTTACGATGAGCACTGTTTGACGCTAGGGGCCCCTATTAGTCGAGCTGAAGAAACAAATTTAGATGGATACGGGCCACGCATCATTCAATATTTTGAAGGGGCACTGCTAACGGTTGATCTGGCCGGAAACGCGGCCACGGCCGAAGCTTTTCCATTAGGTAGCTTGGCTGTTGCTGAGAACTTAGATGCCACATCTGTCTCAGATGCAGATCAAGCTCTGTTTGATCAATACTGGGCCAACAATGGGAGCAACGACTTTTTAGGTGAACAACTTACAGACTTGGTTCAAATAGATGATTCAGAAGTAATCTACTTTGAAAATGGTAGCCTGATATGGGATTCAGCCACACAGCGACTAACGCCCCACCCACTGGGCCGCATGCACTTGTACTCAAATAACCCACAATTTATGATTGGTGTGGTCAACATCCCACAAGATCGTGTGAGCGGCGCATTTGGAGATGTTCCAGAATATGATATCGAAATGGTTGTTCAGCACCCTGTACTTTATTCTGGCGATCAGCAGATTGTGACAGTGCGAGTCTTAAATACAATCGAAGATAGTCCCGCTGTAGGGGGCACTTTAAATGGGAATGTCTATTTTGAAGATGTGGGTGAAACACTAAGCGAGGCGTTTGTTTTGTCTGCGACCGAGGAGCCCGGAGTTTATACGGCCGTTGTTAACTTGCCTTCGCATCCTAACGGGAACGCCGGCCGAGACGTGATTGTTAACGTCTCATATCGTGGGAACGACACAAATCTGACAACCACCGTCAAGAAATTCCAAACTTGGTGGTAAATTCCCCTCCCAAACATGACCAATAGTACATTGTACTCATACTAGTATTTCAGTATGATCAACCTGCTATAATGTTGGCATACTTTATTCCCATGCCTTCTCTCGTCACTCGTGTTTGATTTTTAAACAAATACGACCAAGTTTGCCACCCAAACATCGTCTCCAGAAACGCGTTTGGCAAACTGCCATTAACTTAAGCACTGCACAATCGGTTCAGAAGTTTGCAAGCTCCGATTTAAACCCTGTATGAAAACCGGTAAATCGTTGAAACTGCTCTACCTTGAGGCTGACTCAGTCAAACATGACCTGCTAGAAGAAGCACTTAAACCGTTGCAGTATGAAACCCATTTTGCTGTAAATGGGCGAGATGCACTGGAGCAAATTGCGAAGCAACCGTTTGATATGCTGGCAATTAGTACAGCGATCCCCCGACTTTCAACCCTAGATTTTATAGATACGATTTTAAGATGGCCGCGTTCCCCATCGATTTTGGTGATGACGCGGCCCGGAGATGAGGCGATTGCGGCCGAGGCGCTTAAACATGGAGCCGCCAACTACATGATTGTAGATGATCATGAAGCATGGCTAACGTTGCTCCCTATTGTTATTCGGCAGATTATGCGACGCCATCAGCTTGAAAATGAGAAGCGGGACATGCTGTTTACCCTGCAGGATCGCAACCGCGCTCTTTCCTACCTAAATCTAGTTGGAGCTGATCTCACATCTATTCTAGAGCCTGAGCAGATTATGAAGCGGTTGATGCGCTATGCCATTGAAATTTTAGGCGCAGAGGGAAGTTCGATTTGGCTGTGGACCGATGAAGACCAGACGCATTTGGAGTGTAAGGCTGTTATTCATCGCACCTCCGTTCCTCCTTTAAAAGGGATGGTGATGCCAATTGGTGAGGGGATTGTGGGGTGGACGGCCGAGCAAAATAAGAGCTCTATTCTTAATCAAGTGGATACGGATCACCGGTTTGATAAAAGTGTGGATGATCACATTAACTTTAGCACGATGGCTCTGCTAGCGGTTCCACTGCGTGTGCAAGGTGATGTGGTAGGGGTGCTTGAGTTTGTGAACAAGCTTGTGGGTGACTTTGATGACAATGATCAAAGCTTGGCTGAAACACTGGCTCATTCGGCCGCAACTGCGTTAGAGAATGCACAATTGATCGAGTCGTTGCGCCAAAGCACCGCCATTTTACAAGAGCGCAATGCTGAATTAGATGCCTTTGGTCATACGGTGGCACACGATTTGCAGAACATGCTGGCCCGTATTATCGGATTTAGCGAGTTTTTGCTGATGGAGACAAACTCAGACGAGAAAGCGACTGTCTCTAACGAGATGGTTGTTCGTTCGGCCGATGTGATTGCCAAAGATGGCCGCAAAATGAGCAAAGTGATCGAAGCGCTAATGTTGCTGTCGGCCGTGCGGCAAGCTGAAGTAAGAGCTGAAGCTCTCGACATGAAATATCTTGTGGAAGAAGCGATTGGTCGTTTGTCAGATCGGGTCGAAGAAAAGAAAGGCACGATTATCTACCCGGAAGAATGGCCATTGGCGGCCGGATATGGTCCGTGGATCGAAGAAGTCTGGTACAACTATCTTGGAAACGCAATTAAATATGGTGGCGAGCCACCTGAAATTGAATTAGGCGCAACGATCACACCTGATCAAAAGATGGTTAAGTTTTGGGTTAAAGATAAAGGGCAAGGGGTGTCTAAAGAGGTTCAAAAAGAGCTGTTTAAACCTTTTGCAGACTATGCGCGTAAACGCCCAACAGGTGCAGGCCTAGGCTTGTCGATTGTGCTACGAATTATGAAGCGGCTAAACGGCACAGTTGGAGTCAACAGCAGGCCGGGAGAAGGGAGTTCATTCTGGTTTACTCTGCCGATTTATGAATCGGAAAACGAATTGGCAAATATTAAACTGATCCCCCCAGTTGATAGCGAAATTTATCCTGCAACCAGAGGATAAAGAATATTAGCCGCAATCAATAACACAAACATCACTAGAGCCAGCAAAAAAATTCGGCGCAGGTCTTTTAGCACGTAACTATATTCTTCTTGCAACTCTTCAATTGATACTTGTTTGATGCGTCCTCTGCGCCGCCGGCCGGGCGTTGATGAGACAGCCTTTTCAGTGCGCTTACGCTTGCTCCGCATCTCGTCTTTGATTCGTTGATTCTCTTTTTTGGATCGTTTGCTCATGATTGATCTTCGTCTACTGTTTCTATTAAATCTGCTTTTACAACAATACGTTTGTTGTCGACCAAGTAAGGGTAACACGAAATTAGCGTGAGGCTGGCATGATCTGTCGGAGCCATTACTTCGACGGCCGTTGGTAGCACAACTTGAATTTCGTTAACGACATAGGTATAGCTACTGCGGCCGGATGAAACAACAACCTCATCCCCTGCAGATAGCTGATCTAAATGTCTAAAAATTTCACCGTAAATATCGTTGTGGGCCGATAACACCATATTGCCCCGTTCACCAACCAAAGCGGTGCCAATGCTGTGGCCAACCCCTTTCTTCAATTGCTCCTCTTCATGCCCAGCAAAGATAGGGGCGTTTACCCCAATTTTGTTGATTTCAATTTGGCGCGGTTGTTCAGGTGCCGGTGGTGGGGCTTCCGGTGGCACATATGCATCAACCAGCGGTAGCAGATGCTCTGGGATGCCACCCGCTTCTTCGTACACAATCGGTTGCCCTTCTACCGGAGGTTTGTGACCAGATGGCAGGATGACAAGGTCGATGACGGGGGATAGTGTCGGTGTTGCCACGGCCGGGATATTGGCAATTGCTTCCTGCTGGGCTTCTACAATTTCGGTGTTTAATTGGCGCAGTGAACCAACTAGTGAATAAACAATCCAGATAAATCCGATGGCGGCTACGATTTCAACGGCCAGCAAAGACCGGTTAAAAATATTTCGCCAACGGCCGGAGTTAGATTCTGCTAATTCTTCATCTGATGAACCCAGTTGAGCTGGAGCCGCACCTGTAAGCTGTAGGTACTCTAGCTTTTGTTCCCGCGTAGGCACATCAACAACGCGTCCTTCCCCTTTTAAGCGGGTTAGTCTATTTTTGCGTTCAGCGTAACGCTTACGATAAAGCGCCTCTTGTAGCTCCCGCTCAGACATGTTTTCTAAGTTACGATTAGATCTTTGTGCCATGAGCCAATTTTACCAACATCCGTGGTGGCTCACGAATTTACTCTGTCGTTTCCAAGCTTCCGTCGTCAGCGTGCGGTCGGTCTCTTCGCATTAGGTAAAGTGTCCCTAAAATACCGGCCAAACCGATTATTGAAGAGCAGACGCCCATGATAACCAAGCCTAAGAAGCCCAAGAACGTGTTGTTGCTTAAATCTACCGGAATACCGTAGAAGGTGCGTGGCCCGGGGGCTGATTCAACTTCGACAATGGCTGGATTGGGTCCGCTACCTACTACATTTGTCGATGGCCCCGAATCGTCACTTTCTGAGGATTCAACTACCGGCTGTTCCCGAAGCTTAAAACCAAAGTCTAAGAAGGATAGATTTCTACTATCATCTGTCAGTTCAAAATCAACTTGAATAAACTGTTCGCGCAAACTTGCGTCAGAGTCAAGCATGTAGGTTGCACTACTGTTGCCATTTATTTCAAGTACCTCTAGACCAGAGATTGCACCTTGATCTGGTAGCGTGCGAATCTGGTAGCTTGACCCCTTGGAAAATGGGATGTTATAGGCGATTCCGTTAAGACTATCTCCATTGGCAGAGCTAAAAGCCACTCTTCCATCTGAGTTAGACGATGCGGTTGCCATTGTGGCGCCCGTTGTCACGTTGTAAAGCTCAACCGGAACGTTCGGCAGTGGTTGGTCATTGGCATCATACATATTGTTGCCATTTAAATCGCGCCAAATCAGACTGCTCACTTCAACAGGTGCTGTTTGGCAGATAAGCTCGATATCGCCGATGCCGTTTGCCCCATTGAAGAAAATAAAGTTTCCGGGATTCAATTGATATCCGCGTCGGATGTCTCCATCAGCGTTGTCTAACCAGCGGACACCGGCCGTCAGATATTCAAATGGTGCCGATACACCAACTACAACCTCACCGCTGTTTGGCAACAGGGCTAAGCCACCTAAAGAGGTTTCAAAATTAGGCTCGAAGTGATCTCCCACATAAAATTCGTCTCCCCGATTACCCCCTTGTTGGTTGTAGGGGCACAAATCCGGGTCGCCTTCAAGCACATATGCATCATCAACGCGGCAAAGCCGTATGATGTCTCCACCCGCCTCACGGTTATATTGGGTTGTATCTTCTGCATCTGTAGGGTGTGCTTGTAATAAGCCGCCCATGTGTCCCGTGCGGTCCATGAGTGCAATGATGAGCGAGCCGTCATCATCCACCTCGATATCAGACAGCATCGGAACCGCATATCCGTTGGTTGCGATCCACTCGTCCGTCCACGGACGCCACTCCCCAGAGGCCAAGCCACCGTTTAGCTGTCCGCGCACAAATTGGTTGAGCGGGAAGCTAACAAGGGTTGCAAACTCTTTGCCGTCAAATTCAAGAACATGGGCTGAAAGGTCCGCACTGGTTCCCCCTTCTAATTCGGCTGAGCAAACTGCTCCCACATAGACTGCACCTTCTGAGGTCACTTTAACCGCAAACGGCCGTGTTTCTCCATTTGTACAGCTTAAATCAGGGATAGGAAACTGCCCGGCTACCGTTCTTGATTCGATATCAACTGCAACCAACTCACGCTGATTTAGATTCATGGCGTACAGGGTTTGACCATCTGCGCTTACATCTAATCCACCAAGCCCGATTTTGCCAACGGCCGCGTAGGCGGCTGTGTCCATCGATGGCTGGAATGGGTCTGATGGGAGTCCTCGATCAGGCAATGAACCGACATCAACTCCGGCCGCACTCAAATCGATAAATGGCTCGGTGTATGTTCCTAAAGACATGTCAGACATATAAATGCCGCCAATGCCCAACGGGCCAAAATCAGCGTGGCGCTTTAAAAAGGCGCTTGAGTACAATTTTTTGCTAGGTTGATCCCATGCCAATCCCCAAAGGGATCCGGTTTCGGCTATTTGAGTGGATTGCTGTGGAGGAAGATAGGTTGAATCGGTTTCTCTGCCTTCAGATTCATAATCGAATATCACCAAAGAAGGCTGGTCACCGGGGGATAAGCTAGTCGCTAAACTGTCTACCGCTGTTGCGCTACCCGCGACGTATCTACTGGCGATTAGTGTTGGGTTGGCTTCACAGAAGCCAGCTGGCTCATAAAATCCAGCATCTAAATTCTCGGGCAAATTCAAAAAATCTAGGACTTGAACCGTTCGCCAGCCTGCGTGGCTAGGAACAAAATCTGCCAGCTCGGGGTTTGTACTCACGTCGTACAGCAAACGTCCCTTTTGTCCGTTAATAGGCCCTAAGCTCCAAGATCCATCTTCGGCCGTCGTTGTTTCAACGATATTCCCCTCTAAATCTTCGATTTCAACTCTGATGCCGGCCAGCCCGCTTTCACCCTCATCTATTTGCCCATTTATGTTTGAGTCATGCCAAGCACGACCTGTAACAACAGTTTGTGCATACACGCTTCCAGACATCATTAAACAAACTGCAAATAGCCCCAAAGCAGTCAAAATGGGTTTTAAGAAATTAAACTGATCCTTTTTATACATGTATGTTTGCTTCGGTGAAATTAATCTTCTCTGTGCAAAATTTGCAGATTCTTTTTAGGCTCATGGAGTTAGCCATATTGAGATTGATTTTTTTCTAATTATTTAATCTTCTCGAGACGAAATGTAGGTGGTGTACGAAAAAGTTTAGCCAAGAAAACTTATCAACTTCCTTTCATAGAAGTAGATTTCTCTGGTTTAAACTCGAATACAACCGTTCGTTCTCGATTTCTTAACCTTAGTGTTACGATACAAGCCTTTATATTGGGGAACGTGCATCTTTTTGCTATCGATAGGTGGGCCAACAGCAACAGGGAGAAGTTTAGCAGAAGATCAGAGCGATCGGCATGCAATAGGAGTAATTAATGTCTGTATTCCCCCAATATTTACTATATTAACCACTAGGCAATTCTAATCCTGAATCAAAAGCTTTCACCTGTGGAGACCGAATTTGTTGTATTTGAGCCTTTGCTTTAGAAAGTGTTTCTGTATAGTCAACAATTGGGGCGGGATAGTCACGGCCGATAATGCATCCAGATCGGCTTTGTTCTTCGGCCGACATCTGTTCAGGTGTGAAAATATGTGCTTTGGGTACGCCAGCGAGCTCAGGCAACCAACGTCGGATAAATTCTCCTTGCGGGTCGTGCCGTTTGGCCTCATCCACCGGATCAAACCAGCGAATGCCCCGCTTTGTGGTGGTACCGCTGAGCTGTTGCAGTTGAACATAGTGCAATGCCGGTTCAAAATCAGAAAAGGTTCGCGCTAAGTGCGGCGCTAATCCCCGCCAGTCTAGCCAAAGGTTGTGAGCCGCAAATGAAACGAGCATGGCCCGCATACGATAGTTGAGCCAGCCGCTGTGATTCAAGAAGCGCATACTCGCATCAACAAGTGGATAGCCGGTGCGGCCGGTTTGCCACGCCTCTAGCAAGGCCTTTGGCCAGCCCTCATTTCCATACGGCCGTAAGCCGTCAAACGCTTTCATTTCGTGGGCAATTTCAAGGGATGGATTCCACTCAATCTGTTGCATCAGCTCATCCCGGAGTAATAAGCGAGAGTCAAATA
>JAHDGV010000057.1:18031-22065 GCA_020631655.1 Chloroflexota bacterium
AGCTGTTTGCGCACCTCTTGAACGGCCGTACGCATACTGAGCGTGCCATACGCCAGATGCGGAGAGACGCGAGATGAGGCGGCCGGAGCTTTTAGCGGGATCGCTTCTTCCTGAATAAATTTACTTCCGCGCCACAGCAAAAACCCCTGCAACATCTTTTCAGCTTCTGATTCACCGGCCGGTTGTAGCTCACGCTGATTGCGCGCCAGCTTTAGCTCATCGTGGTCCGGAATATGGCCAGGGGGGATACCCGCTACCGGCATAATCGCTTCTGGTGTGTGCCACGGCGGTTTATGCATCCGATCTTCTCGAATGCTTTTCCAAGCGTCTCGGCGATCTTGGCTGAGCCCCCGCACAATCCCATTTTTGGGCATTTCATCAAACGGGATTGATTGTGAATTAGCCCAGTCACGCACCGCATCGTCCCGCATAAAACTGCGCAGGTCGGTTGTTTCTTCGTGGGCCCAGATTTGCTCGACATCATAATCTTGCGTGATCTGGGACAGTACTTGAACCGCATCCCCGGTACGGACGACAAGCTGTTGTCCTAGTTTAGCTAGGTTTTCGCGGAGTTCGATGAGGCACTGACGAATGAAGGTCCAATGGGCCGGGTCAAAGGTTGGAGCGTTAATGAGCATCGGCTCGACGATGTACAGCGGAAGCACGGGTAGGCCTGACTCGGCCGCTTTTTGGAGCGGGCCGTGATCTTTGATGCGCAGATCGCGTTTGTACCAAACGATGTGAATTTTTGGGTTGCTCATGCTGTATTCCGGTTAATGATACCTAGAAAAGCGTACCTTGTACCGGATTACTGGGCAACTCGGCCGGAAGGCCCAGCATCACTTTAAACTTGCGGCAAGCTTCTGGCGAGTAGCCAGAAAAATCGTTGTTGAAATACCCGAAGAGGCTCCCTGAAAATCGGTTTAGTTGCGCGTGCCAGTGGTGCAGATCGGCCGTTGGGTCGCGCATCTCAACATCTTTGGTTGTATAGCGGCCGTGTCTGCCCAAAAATCGGATGTACACAAAGTCAGTGGTGACATGGAGCGTTTTAGGCATGATCACGTAGTCTGTAGACACGCGGCAGATGTTGCGCTCGCTCAAAAGCTGATTGATGTCTGACTGCTCCCACGATAGATGGCGAAATTCTACTGCGTAGCGAGCTGAGGAGGGCAGAGCATCTAGAAATTTGAGCAAAGTAGATTTTTCGGCCGACGTAAAGTCCGGCGGCATTTGGATCAAAATCGGCCCAAGTTGCGGGCCAAGCCGTTGCATAGTGGTCACAAACTGTTCCATGTCGGCCGATTGAGCGTGTAAGCGGTTATCGTGGGTGATTTGCCGTGGGGTTTTGGGGCAAAAGGTAAATGGTTCTGTCCCCGAATGATCAGGTACAGCATGCCCCCATTTTTCAACTGTCTCAGTTCGTGGGGTTCCGTAAAATGATGAGTCGATTTCAACGGAGTTAAAGTAATTTGAGTAAAACGATAAGTAGCTAGCAGGCTTCATTCCGGCCGGATAAAAGACCCCGTTCCACTGTTTGTAGCCAAATCCAACGGTACCCAGATGATGCATACTTAATCACCCATCATTGGCGACAACTCTTGAGATTGCTCGGCCGTGGCAAAGCTGGTTTCATCGGCCGTTTCTAGACTTTCAATCCCCAAAATAATCAGCGCGATCCAAGATAGATCTGCCAAGAGCAGATGGACAAGCTGCATCCAAACTGGAGCGGCTAAAAGCACATTGATGACGCCACCGATGATTTGGATGATGAGCAAACCGATGTTGACTTTTGTCCAATATGATCGAGTTGAATTGGCCCAGAATGTTTCTGTCGTCCAGAAAATAACGATTAGGTAGACCACGGTGCCAACGGCGATTGTTGGATGCCAGATTCGAGCACGAACGCTGAAGTGAGCCTCGGGATCAAACTTTGCAGAAGCACCTTCTAAAAACGACTCGGCCGGAAAAAGAGTGTCACCCAAAGCGGTGATCGCGCCAAATGCACCGACAACCAAAAGCAAAAACAGGCCGAAGCCCAGCAGGCTGCTGACGTTGCGATCATTTCGCAAACGGAAGTTTGGTCCGCCAGATGCCCAGTAGGCGGTCGCTGTCGTAAATGCTAGCAAAATAAGTGTATTAATCAGATGCGCGCCCATCCAAGCCGCCCGAGCTGATGATGGATTGTCTGCCACATACTCAAACAGAACGATTGCGGCCCCAATCGCCCCTTCGATCAGAACAAATACAAAGGTCCAGATTGCACCTTTGGTGACTCGATGGCTAAAGCCATGTTTGCGCCATGCCCAAACCATAAGGATGATGATCATCGGGCCTAAGATTGCGCTGGTGAGCCTGTGGCTAAATTCAATGACGGTCTCAATCGATTCCGGCCGTGGGATCACATCGCCGTTGCAGGTGGGCCAATGGCTACCACAACCTGCACCCGAGCCAGTTGCGCGTACAAAGGCACCCCACAGAATGACGAGAATGGTATAAGCCAAAACGACCCAAGCGTATTTTGCTAGGGGCGAAAAATTGAGTTGCTTTTCCGTTTCCATACGGAGATTTTAGCATAGGCTCTCTCGGTTAAATTGTCGCTGTTGTGAAATGCTTACGGGCTGCTAATTAATCGACTCGACGGCCGATGAAGAATGTGGCCAAGATCAACAACGCGGTTAAGATACCTAAAGCCCATAATGTTGTTGGCAACCAGTTGGAGTTAGACGATTGAGCTTCTGTCGTCCTAAATTCAACCGCACTTTCCGCAGATTGTGAATTGTAGGTCTGATTATCAGGATCAATTTCAAGCTTGAGATCGGCAACGGCCGCATCCCCTTCCGCTTTATCTGGCTCAGGCTCAGGGAGAGGCGTTGTTTCTATTAAACGTTCCCCTTCAATTGCATCAGCTTCTTCTAAGCGAGGAGATTCGATCTGTAACTCCGCACTCATTTCCGCGGCACCGCTGTCATCTGCAACTTCGGCCGCTTCCATCAGGGCTTCCCCAATCGCTTCGTCGCCCATCATGACGCCTGCACCAGAGGATTCATCACTTTCAGCTAGATCTAGTTCAGTTTCAACCACATCGGCTTGTTGAAGCTCTACGGCAGAGTTTCTCTCTGCTGATAGTATGTTTGCCGTTGCGGTTGCTTGAGCCGGGATAGCGGCTACATCGGCCGCAGGTGATGACTGTGGCGCTTGCAACGGACCGCCAAGCAATAAGCCTGCTCCTAGAACGATAACAAACAAAAATGATGCGGCCGCTGTGGCCAAACGCATTTTGGGATAGAGCTGTTCGAAGAATGAAGGGGCGGGCGCTTTGCCGCCATACACGGCTGGGTCCAGCACAAAGTTGCGCGGCGCTTTTAGCTTAGGCATCTTGCTAAGCAAGGCTTTAACCTCTTGCTGAGCTTCAACCTGCTCCCGTAGATCAGCATCTTGCCCGAGCAGGGTTTCAAACCCCTGCCGTTCGGCCGCGCTCATTTGCTGATCGATATATGCGGAAATCTGTTCTTCCCGTTTCTCTTCGTTGCTCTTAAAAAAATTAAACACGTCGGTTTTTTGGCTTTTAGCTCTTAGCCAATGGCTAATGGCTGTCAGCGATACTCTAGACTTTACACGTCTGACTTCTTACTCGTTTTGTATTTGTTACTCTAAATTCGTAACCCGTTACTCCTTTAACGATACTTGTCCGGTAAAAGTTCCCCGAATCCTCGAAGACAATCGCGCAATTTGCCTCGGGCTCGGTTTAGGCGTGATTTTACGGTGCCCAAAGAGCAGTTTGCGATCTCGGCCGCATCCTGATAATCGTACCCTTCAACATCACACAGAACGGTAATTACTCGCTGTTCTTCTGATAAATTATTTAAGCAGTCTTGGATCGCACTGAAAACGGCCGCTTGGTCATGTTGCTCGTCCGGCCGATCTCCGCTCGATTGCAAATATTTAGACGATTCGTTTTCTTCGGTCATTTCGTCTAGCGAAGATTGTGGGCGCCGTTTGTTATATTTCAATAAGTCGTAGCAGGTGTTGGTGAC
>JAHDGV010000493.1 GCA_020631655.1 Chloroflexota bacterium
GTGATGGTTGCTGGAGGGGACTATGATTACCATTATTATCGGAACGGAGGAGGACAAGCCCGAGCAATTACAGAAGCGATGATCAAAGAAAGCGCTGATGGACCAGCTCCGGGATTGGTTCTTCAAGCTGGCTGTTACTCAATTTATGGTTCGCCATGGTTTCAAAATTTAGGGGGAACGTTTGAAGGCTTATTCCATGGAGGGGTATCTAGCTCAAACCCTGGTAGGACAGATGTAACTTCACATGAATTTAATACGAAATATGGTTGGAACAGCCCGTCATATGCCTTTAACTCCGCTTGTCATGGTGGCATGTATATCGCCCCCGGCAGCCCGGTTGAGCAGTACAATTTGCAGGTGCTGTTTTACTATCCCGGCGGTACGGTTCCCTGCTTCATGATGTCGGACGAGCGCTTCCCACCGTTTTTCCCAACCCGAGATACGGACAACGATGAGATTCCAGATGCCTGCGACCTTGACAGCGACAACGACGGGATTAGCGACCTGATCGAATCAGGGGCGACTGCTGCCCAAATTGCGGCCGACATCAACAGAGATGGGACGGTCAGCGTTCTGGAAGCTGAGATTGCAACAGGTAGAGCGGCCGATGCGGACGGAGACGGACTGATGGACATTTTCGACGCTGACATCACCGACTCAAGTAGTCTGGCCTCAATCGGAATCGAACCGGCAAACAACGACAGCGACTTATTGCATGATTTTATCGACCTCGACAGCGACGCCGACGGCATCCCAGATGTGATTGAAGGAAAGCCAACCCGCAATTTTGCCCCCACCTATGGCAATGATGGGGACGTGCGCAATGATGATGCGGACACGGATGGAGCGATCGCCGTTTTTGACAGCAACGACCGCACCACGGGCAACTTCGGTGGCACCTTCCCACTGCCGGAAGACACCGATGAAGACGGCACCCCAGACTATCTGGACTTAGACAGCGACGGTGACTTTGCGCTTGATGAGTGGGAAAGCGGTTTAACTCTAACTGGTTCAGATGACATTTTTGATGGGATTGATGACTTGGTGAATCCGGCCGAAGATTACCGTGACAACAACGGAATTGTAGACATCCCATCACGCGATTTGGCCGATATGGATGCCAACGCAGAAACGGACGGAGACGTCGATTTCCGTGAGTTCTTTGCGGAATATGATCGGGGTGACGCTCCACCGGAATACGGAGAAGCGACCAACTCGATTTCACCCTATGTCAAAATCTGGATGGGCTTCCCAGATCAGCGGCCGGACAATGACGACGATCCGTTCGGAATTGGTGACTTCGCTTTGGCCGATGACCTAGACGAGACTATCAACGACGAAGAAGGTGTCACATGGTACGGCTCCGAGGACACAACCTATGACACCGGGCTCGTCTTTTACCCCGCTAGCCCACCCGGCTTTGGGGATCACGACGGTGGCTATTCGTTTGACGTTGAGGTGTACAACGACACCTTTGAATACGGCTTTCTAGATGTTTGGATCGACTTTGATGGTAATAGTCAGTTTGACCCGTATGAACTGGTGGAAAGCCGAGTGGTGCCACGCAGTACCGGTAGCCAAACTCTGTCTGATCTCGAGTTCTTTGTGCCAGAAAATGCCGCCTGCGGCCGGAGCTTTGCCCGCTTCCGCTTCTCCAGTGAATCTGCGAGTTCTCCAACCGGCTACGGTGGCTGGGGCGAGGTAGAAGATCATGCGATCACCATTGATTGTCGCACCGACCTTGAAGCGGTGATGGAGTTTGAGCCTAACGATCCAGCCGTGAACGGGATTGAGTTGGAAGGGGATCGAACCTATCGGGGCGATTGGGAACTCTCGCACGCTATCGCGGTTCGTGCTTATGTGAATAACAACGGACCACAGGCGGCGCGCGAAATGACGGTTGAGGTTCAACTGCCAACTGACATGGACGATGTGGTTTATGAATCAACCGGCCCATGGGCGTGTACGGTGGATGGTTCGCTCCTAGCGACCTGTACCAGCTTTGGACTAGCGGTGGGAGATAGCGAGCAAGTAATCAACTTCACCGGTCGGATTCCGGGAACGTATCCACACAATTCTGTTGTGGGCTACACAGAGGTCAACCATGAAGGGCGGGGGGATACCACGCCGAGCAATAATCGAGTCGATTACGACATCAATGTTGCCAAAGTGTGGGTAGGGACCGAGGAAGTTAACCCTTACATTTATGCTCGTTTCTCAGATGCGTTAGCGATTTCTGATCCTACCAAAGCAGATCGAGATATCGAGTCGGGTGAACGCTTGGTCACTCCTATGCAGGTCCCTGTGTATTATGGGGCGGCGGTGGAGAAGGTGATCGATCCGATTCTGCGCACACAGTGGTGTAACCGGCCGGAAAATCAAATCCCGCTTTATGAGGGGTGTGATGAAGAAACCGACTATATATTGGGGACAATCGCCGTTCAATCACATACTACAATCAGCATCACCCAGATGACGCGTCAGTCAACGGGTGCATTTAGGCCAGATACACTGAACCGGATTCCCGTGACACTCCCGATTACTACAACGGTTGCACGTGATGATTCAGGCAATCCCATCACTCGGTATGTTGAAGATGATTTTGCGGACTGTTCGATTTGGATGGGGCGTGACAATGGCAAATGTGTGGCCAAGCAAACGACCATCGATGGATCAACGATGGATGATGATCAGAAGGCGTTTTATCAGTGGGATTGGATCAACCTGACTCCTGTTGTTTTCAAGACAAACGGCGGCCGTGACATTGCGTGTGACAACGGAGATGGTGAATGTGTTTACGTTGAAAACGCAACACCGGGTGTCTATTTGGTTGAAGGGGTTGTAACCTACCAAGTCGTCTTCTTTGATCCGGGAGGTATTCGTTTAGGCACAGAAATCTATCGCGAAGACAGAGATAAGGCGCTGAGTTTTTACACACAAGCCATCGCTCCATTTGTAGAGCCTGAACAGTAAATGGGCCAGCCTGCCCATATTGAACCGCGTTCCCAGTGACATTACATGGTCTGTTGCTGAGAACAAAGGGGGAGTCTACTTTTTATCTAAAAACTCATCTGAGGGCATTGCCTAAAAAGACTTTGGAAGTTAATAGCTGGTCAATCTGGCTCTTACTTTATCACCGAAAACTTCCGAAGTCTGTTAGTGGACAAGATCAGTAAAAATTAGAAGTTTGCGAGATGATAATAGGAATTTTAATATGACTTTTGAGGTTTATGCACTGTATCCCAATACAGAGAAAATAGGAACAATTCGCTCAAACGGGGCTGTCATTAGCTTGCATGGTACTGTGTTGGGCCGGATTGATGGGAACGGAAAAATTAGGGGTCGCACGGGTCAACTATTGGGTCGTGTGACCCAAGCTGGCATATTTAAGGGTACAAGCAGTAGGGTTTTGTTTCGTATGGATAGAAAAGGTGGAATTTATCTGGGGCAAACGCTGGTAGGCAAGGTCAATCAGGTTGATAAGGGGCTCCCGATCTATTTTGCCCAGTGGGCGGCCGGGCTTTTATTGCTCATGGCTGAGTCGTCTGAATCGAGCCAAGTATCATCTATCTTGGATACTCAGAAATC
>JAHDGV010000494.1:0-1583 GCA_020631655.1 Chloroflexota bacterium
TTTGCGCATTCCAAAAACTAGGTTTCTCGGCCGATTCGTAGCGCACAATTTTTGTCACAACCTTCATTAATTCATCGGTTGTGTTTACCGGAATCCGACCAATCATCATATCGGGCAAATTGTCACCCCCATCAACGGTAACAAAACGATTATCGGCCGCTGTTTCTCCCATCCACGGGTCAACGGTAATCAAAAATGGGGGGATGCGGGTTATCGGGCTGGTAGAAAGATACCGTTTTGGATCTGTTGAACCATCCCCAACCAAAACAACCATTTCGGGCGGAGTGCTCCAAGTTTGGTAGGCCCATTGCAGATAATCACGAATTGCTTCCGGTCTGAGCTCACCATCGCCGAAGGCGGTGTAAATCTCTTCGGCCGATTCAATTCCTGCGTTTAGCCCTTGTTTTTGCCGCAACGCAACCAGTGGAGTCAGTTCACCTGAATCAATAAATGCTTGTGGGGCCACAATGATTGATTGCACACCTGCATCTGAGTTGAGGCGTAACCCGGCCGATGGTCGTACAGAAACCGGGGTCAAGTAATCATCGTTTGGAACAACAGCGTACTGTGCGCCAACGCGTCCCTCATCCCCCCAGCTAATCGAAGATTCAAACCGGTTGACACTTGATAAGATTTGCGGATTGATAGGGTTAGTTACATCAACCAATGTGATCGTTGAAGGTGAGTTTGCCGGGATTGAGTATGAGCCAGCTTGGTCAGCGCCAAAGAACATAGCCTGTTGCTCTGGGGGATTGACGGCCGGGCGGTAATCGAAAGTGACCGCGTCTAGCCATACGCTGTCGATGGACAAGCCGGAATCGACCAACTCCAGCTCAATTTGATTTGATGTTTTGAGCTGGTCGGCCGGAATTGTGAATGGCTGGGTATGGCTTACCTGGCCGTCCCAACGCATTTCTCCCACAGTAGATCCGTTTACCTGAACTAACACATGATGGTCTGAGGCTTGTTCAAGTGCCGTTTTACCCAACATTGAAACAAACATTGTTGCGGGTGCGTTTATGTCTGCATGCTCTAAAATCGCATTAAATTTAAATGTTGATTCACCCGGCCGGCTGAGCTGGGCCCACATCCAGCGATCACCGTCCCATCCAAAATCAAGCGGGCCGCAAAAGCAGTCAGGTGTATACAGAGTGTTTTCTTCGAACAGAACGCGCTGTGTTAGCCGCTGTTCAGGTTCAACCGTTAAACCTTCGCGGGTCTGCATATTCAGTCGCGGGCCATCACCGTGGCCCAGCAAAAACGGGGTGCTGTTGCTCCACCGGCTGTGCTGACTTGGGGCATAGAATCGGACCGCTTCACCTGGTTCAAATTGACCGTCATCATCACCCAGCCATAAAAGTGGGAGTGGTGAACCAGCCTGTGAAATTTGTAACTTGTCCGTATCAAAGTCGGCCGGATTGAGCCGAAAATCAACCAATTGTTGATAGGTGAGCTGGGCCATCCCTTCATCATTAAAGTTAAGAACGGCAGAGGCCTGAGTTGGCTCCAACATGGATTGGCGCGTTGGCATCCTTGTTTGATTAGGTATTAGATGGCTTGGATTGACCACTTCTTGTTGCAAT
>JAHDGV010000494.1:1683-3585 GCA_020631655.1 Chloroflexota bacterium
CTATCGGCCGGAATGGCAAAGGTAACTGTTTGGAATGGCAACTGTGCCTTTCCGGGTTGATTGGAGATTTCAAAGTCGGCAATTGTGGGCATCAGCCCACTTTCGGCCGATTGCCAAGAAATCTCTCCGGCCGTCCATTGAATTGTGACTCCATTTTCATGGATCGTGGTCTGCTGACTGCTTTCTAGCTCAGCTGGATTGGCCGATGCGTTGGCCCAGCTCAAAGATTGTCCGATAAGCACGGCCACAATCAATAAAATGGGGGAGCGTAAAACCGGTTTAATTTTCGTAGATCGGGTTTTCATCTGATAAACCTAAATTGGGTGAGACCGGTTGAACATCAACCAAATCTGCGATAACTAAAAGTCGCTTTTCAAATATTCCGGAGCTAAAGCTGTAATCACTACAGGTCATCAAAATGATCTGCTCGCCATTATCTTGATACAGTAAATCTGCTCGATCTGGGGTCACATACATCAGCCGCGAGACTTCGTAGATAAATTTCTGATTTCGATAGATGTAGCTGACTTGATCCTGCGGCATTAGTTTGTCGAGATGGAAGAAAGGGCCAAATTCCCATGAGTCGATTACATGGGCCGAAAAGACCATCGCCCGCTCATCGAGTGGATAACGGCCAGTGTCTCCCAAAAGTGCGACATTTTTGTCTATCAAGCCCAAGTTCCAGCCTGCCCCATAATTGGGCAGATGCATGATCTCTGTTTCGAGCTTAAGTTTGGGTATCGACAGCACGCCGCCTTGGAGTATGGCGCTTGACTTTGCGGTATCTGGTGCAAGCATGGTTGTGGCTGATGTGATCGGTGGCTGTGCGAGATTTATGCGGCCGATGGCTGATAAAGTAGAGCTGTGGCTGGATTGAGCTTCCACAATTTTGCTATTAGCTGCAGATACCTGTTCGCTCAACTGCGCAATTGGCTGGATGGCTACTGCTGTAGGTTGCTCTAAGGTGGAAGTTTGTGCTTGTATCGGCCGGTTGTTGGTGTGGGTTGTAGGTAAGGCCGCAGCCGGTTTGACAACTGGGGCCGGTCTTAGGGCCAAATTTGCGGCTGTAAATACCTCGGCCGCGACTACACCAAAGCCAAACTCAAAACCCAGCATCATAATCGACACAAACATGAGCGTTAATGATGACAGTAACAGGCTGTGTTTAATCTTTTCCATGATGCGGCCGACTATTCTCGATTTTGAGTGCTTGAAGCTACGTTGAGCACCCAGTAAACAAATAGCAGAACGATGGCTATGGCGAACAGCAAAATTGAATTAGACGTTGTGGGTGTGGCTGTGGGGGTAATCCCTGCACACCCCATCTTTTCTGGACATGGAGTAGGGGTGACAGTAGGGGTTGATGTTGTGGTTGTAGTAGTTGGTGGTGGTGTGGTTGGCGGGGGCGTCGTTGGAGGTGGGGTCGATGTTGATGTAACGATCATTTCGGCCGCTTCGGATGGGCTATTCAGAAATCCAAGACTGAGGGTTCCGACCGTGATCAATAGAATTAGACTGATAATTTTTGCTTTAAACATGTGATTTTTTCTCTTTTAAAATAGGAGCTGGGCCAGATGGAAATGAATCATCTGGCTCAGCTTACTTTGATCAATTTTGCTCTGGTCGCGAGGCTATTGGTAAGAAGATTTTGAAGCTCGGCCCAGCTACGGTTTCAGTAACTGACGAGTGCTGGTTGTAGTGCCCGTTCACATCGATGCTGAAAAGCCAGTAGGTATAGGTGCCGCTCTGGCCGACATAATCGACGAACTGATAATTGGTTCGCTCGCTATCGTGGATGTCTGGCCATTCGGACGTGACCGATCCTTCGTAGCGCGGATTTTCGAAGTTGTCACTCTCGGTTCGGTAGATTCTGAAGCTGATGTTTTTAGCTTCGCCGAGCGC
>JAHDGV010000495.1 GCA_020631655.1 Chloroflexota bacterium
TAAAACAACCCTGTATTAATGGGCGATGCGGCCGTCAGCCCCCCGTCAACTACATAAACCTGCCCCGTCGCAAAAGCCGACTCATCACTACCCAGCCAAACGGCCATCGCCGCAATATCTTCCGGCCGCCCAAACCGCCTGACGGCGTGCCGATTCTGAGCATCTGCCTCGGCCGCTTTGGGGTCGTTTGAAAGGGCAAAAGCGGCATCCGCCATCCCGGTCATAATCCAGCCCGGGGCGATGGCGTTGCAGCGCACCTGCGGCCCATGATCCACCGCAATCGAGCGGGTTAGCCCGTGCACAAACGCTTTTGACGCATTGTAAATCGCCAAGCCAGGATCTGCATTCCGGCCGCTAATTGATCCGATGTTAATAATCGATCCGGCCGATTCGCCCTCGCCCGTTCGGGCCCCCATCAATGGAATCATGGCTCTGCAAGTCATAAACATCCCTTTGGCATTGATACCCATTACCCAATCCCAATCTTCATCGGTCGTTTCAACAACCGTTTTCTCCAGCTGAACACCAGAATTGTTGACCAACACATCTAGCCGACCAAAGCTTTCTTGAACAGCTTTTTCTAGTGCATCTACGGCTGGCCGCTGAGATAAATCGGCCGTCACCCAATGTACGGCCTCTGGCAAATCATCCGGCCGGTCTCCACGGCCGCACGTTATCACGCTGGCTCCTTCCGCCAAAAAGGCATCCACAATCCCTCGGCCGATCCCCTGACGGCCGCCAGTAATCAACGCAACTTTATCCTTTAATCTGGTCATTTTTTCCCCAATCCATTTTGTGAATTTATCCGCTTTATTTACAAACAATTCAATTCTCCAACAAAAATACCGGTTGACAACCGAAGGGGACAATATATGATGTGTATTAGCCAAACCCTTTCAACCGGCCAGAGGGGAACCCGATGCACAATCTAGTCGCATATGAACAAGACGAATAGCATCAATACTCTGCCAAAGTCGCCAGCACAAACAAAATCATCAATAGAATTAAATCCTGAACTTTTCAGCGGATTTTGGGGGGACATATTTGATTCAATGCCCCAGGGGGTTTTGTTCTTGACCCATGATCGAGAGCTCTTGTACATGAATCAAAAAATGCGAGACTTGTGGGATCTTCCAGACAGTGTGCAGACCGGGGCTCAAGCGATAGAAGCCATCATTGAAAAAGTAGACAACTCACAAACATATCTTGATCGAGTCACAAAAGTATTGGCCGACGTTGATGTTGAGTGCCATGAAGACATCAAGCTAAAGAACGGAAAAATCTATCATCGCATCTCTAAGCCGTTAATGATTGAGGGGCAAAATGTCGGAAGATCATGGACCTTCCAAGATATCACTCACTCTTTTCATGCAGAACAAACTTTGCGCGAGAACGAGCAGAAGTATCGGGAGCTGTATGATCATGCTGAACATACCAATAAAAAGCTAAATCTCATCAATCGCATTCGCAATTCTGCAATTGAAAGCCAAGATTTAACTAAGCTTATTCAAAACTTAGTGAGAGGCTTGGCAGAAACCTTCGGATACGCCGTTGTCGGATTTTACATGCTTAAAGGTGATGTTCTGCACTTGATCGATTCGTTTGGGTTCGAAGGTCAAAACTTCCAAACAATGACGCTAGATCAGGGCATCATCGGCCGGACCGCCAGAACGCAAAAGCCGATTTTTGTCGAGGATGTCAATTTTGATCCTGACTATCTTTCTTATTCCCCAGATATTACAAGTGAGGTTTGTGTCCCCGTATTTGACAGAAATGACCTATTTGGGATCTTAAACATTGAAAGTAAGGCAAACAAGTTATCCAAAACTGACTTGGATTTTATTTCAGGGCTATGCGGACAAGTTGGTGAAATTATCAGCCGGGTCAGGCTGTATACAGACGTCATAACCAAAGAAGAGCAACTGCAACGTATTTTCAACTTCTCTCCCATCGGAGTCGTGATATGTGCTCTAGACGGCTCATTCCTTGAAACAAATGAAGCCTTTGAAAAGTTAATCGGCTATCGGATCGAAGAGCTCAGGTCAATGAAATTTATCGACATCACACACCCAGATGAAGTTGACAATAATTTGAGCTGGACCAATCGCTTGGTAGCTGGCGAAATTGATACATATGGCTTCGAAAAGCGTTACATTCACAAAAATGGCTCCTTTCTTAACGTGTTTTTGCAAGTCTCAATTCTGCCCACAAAAACGCCGGAGCCCAATCAACTGATCGCACAAGTGATCGATGTGACGCCGCTAAAGCAGGCCGAAATTGCTCTGATGGAACACCAAAAGCTAGAAAGCATCGGTGTACTAGCCGGTGGCATCGCACATGATTTCAACAACTTGCTGGTGGCGCTTAAAGCTCAATCCTCTCTGGCGTTGATCAAATTACCCTCAGACAGTCCGGCTAAAGAGCACATCGAAAAGACAAAGCATGCGGCCGACAGTGCAGCACAGCTCACAACACAGTTACTGGCTTACTCCGGACAAGGCCACTTCAAGATTGAGCAAACCGACTTAAATCTTGAAGTGAGACAAAACAGCCAGTTGTTAACCGTCGCCATCCCCAAAAACGTATCCGTACATCAAAATTTAGATCAAGATTTGCCCAAAATCATGGCTGATGGGGGGCAATTACAGCAGATCCTGATGAATTTAATCATCAATGGGGCAGAATCGATGAACGGTGAGCCGGGCAATATCACCATCACCACATCCCAAACCGAGTTATCTGCAGAGCAAATCTACAGCTCAGCATTTACGTTAGTGCCTCCGGCCCCCGGCCCATTTATAGAACTTTCTATTGTCGATGATGGGATGGGAATGGATGATGAAACGCTAGGCAAAATCTTCGACCCGTTCTTCACAACCAAATTCACCGGCCGGGGCTTAGGACTCGCGGCCGTTTTAGGAATTGTCCGGAGCCACAACGGCGCACTCGCCGTCTCGAGCCAGATTGATGTAGGAACAAGCTTCCGCATCTTTTTCCCCGTTGCAGCCATTCAAAATGACTCTAAAGTTCCTGATCCTGAACCGGCTAAGGAATCACCACAGATTTCTGAAAACAGGATTCAGCCAGCACCTGCAGGTGGTACAGTTTTACTGATAGACGATGACAGCATGGTCCGTGAGACAATCGAAGATCTGTTTCAATTGGAAGACATTCCGATTATTTCGGCCGCTGACGGTACGCAAGGGATTGAACAGTTACAGACCCGCCTTGCTGACATCTCAGTCGTGCTCCTTGACCTGTCGATGCCGGGCATCAGCAGTGAAGAAACATTCACAGAACTACGTAAACTCAATCCAGAGCTCCCCATCCTTCTTTGTTCTGGCTTTAGTGAGCTGAAAGTCAACGAGTTTTTTGCGAAACATTCCCATGAGGGATTTATCGCCAAACCGTTTGATATTGGGACCCTAATCAATAAGGTCCGAGAATTTATCTAAAACTCTCGGACCTTCGTATCAAAACCAAAACTAGCTTATCGCCTATGCCAGATGCACCGTTTTACCCCCAATCACCGTGCGCAACACCTTGATGTCTTTGATCTCCAGCGGATCAATCTCCAACA
>JAHDGV010000496.1 GCA_020631655.1 Chloroflexota bacterium
ATAATGGCCAGATTGAGCAGGTTTAGGCACTCCCCAAATTCGTTACTTAATTCTTGGCAAACCTCGAGCCCTTTTTCACCATACTGCTTAGCCAAAAGGTAGTCACCAAGGTCAAGGTTCAGGGCGCATAAGTTGGTTAAGATTTTCGCATTCCCCAATCGGTCGCCGATTTCTTGGTAGATGGCTTGACACGTTGCCCAATGATCAATCGATTCCCCAATTTTCCCCTGTGCTTGAGACACAATCCCCATGTCGTTAAAGATAACCGCCTCTTTTTGTTTTAATTTCAGCGATTTAAATATTTTTTGTGCTTCTTGCAGATAGGGGGTTGCATCTTCATAACGCTTGCTATAAATGAGCGTCTCCCCCATCTGTTGGTACCCTGCTCCCATCATCATGGGGCGACTGTTTTTTTTTGTGATGCCGATCAGTTTCTCTAAAAACTGGAGCGACTCATCATACTTGCCTAAATGCATATTGGCTTCCCCCAATTGACGTAGAGCCTCAATTTGCACGGCCGATCCATTGTCTGGATTGCTGGTCAATATCTCTTCAGACGTTTCAATCGCTTGGGTAAAATGCCCTTTTGCAATTTGGTATCGGCCCAGCCTCAGCCTCGCCTCGTTACCAACGTCGGGGCCACCCAACGAATTTATGAAATCAGCCAGCTCGTTCAGCCGCCTAATCGAAATCTCTTGTTCATTCCGATCAGCCAGAAGATTTTGAATATCTTCCATGGAAAGCAGCAAGTCAAAAACGTCTACTGGCTGATCCTCAGGAGTTAATTCAATCGCACGTGAGTAATATTCGATCGCATCCCGATTCAGGAAGCGGCTTCGAGCAAACTCGCCCGCCCGGCCGACAAACAGCCGCTCCATTTCTACGTTGCCCGCTTTGCGCCAGTGGTGTGAAAGTGCGGCCGCGTGTGAGTCATCATCTGGATAGGTTTTTAAAATCGCCTGAGCAACCTGCTGATGATAAGAAACTGTTTCACGCTCATCTAAGCCAAATACAATCCCTTCACGAATTTTGTCATGGGTAAAGCGCCATTCCCCATTAAATGTCTCCAGCACGGCCGCATCTGAACACAGCGACAGCCACTCTGGTAAAGAATATGGGAGCGAAATCACCTGCGAAATATGCTCAAGAACCTTGGTATTCGGCTGTCGGCCATTAATGGCGGCATATTTGAGCAGGCTTTGAGCATCGGGTGGCACCCGACCCAAACGTCGCTCGATAATCGTTGCAATCCCTTTGGGGAGCAGTTTTTCCGGCAGGCTTGCCGCACTGATCTCGCTTAATCCACCGGTAATTTCTGCCAGCTCACGCACCAGTTCAATCAAGAAAAATGCGTTGCCTTCCGTTTCGCTTTCAAGCACCTCTTGCAGTTTTTTAGACTCAGCAATGGGGCCCAGCATCTGCAAACTCAGGTCACTCATCTCATCTTTCGAGAATCTTTGAAGCTGGATCAAGTTCATGTTCCCCATAATCTCTGGCAGATCAGGGGCCTCATCTGACCTAAAGGTGGCCAGAATCATGAGATTATAATTGTGCACAACCCGATTGAGCTGCATCAAAATGTCTAGGCTGTTTTCATCCCACTGTAAATCTTCAAGGATGAGTAGCACCCACTCATCTTTTAGATCAAACAGATTGGTGACTGTACTATGGATACGCTGTCTGGCGGCCGAGCCATCTAATTGAGGCGGGTTAGGAATCGGGCGGCCAAGCAGATTTTCGATATCGGGTACGATGGATTTTAAAACCCCGGCCGTCAGATCATCTGGATCATGGAGCAAAACCAATTGGCTCACAATTTCACGCCACAGCTCATATGGCAATCCCTGACTATCTTCAGTTGCTTGCCCCTGTAGCACAATCGCCCCTTCTACCATAGCACGCACCCGAACCTCATTGACCAAGCGAGATTTACCCACACCGCTTTCTCCACCGATCAACCATGCAGATCCCCGTTCGGTGGAGGCCATCCCCATTGCATAATTTAACTGAGAGATTTCATCATCCCGGCCGACAAACCCAGCGGCTTGCAAAAAGCTTTCGCGGGTGGCTGTCGTTTCAATGCTTAGTTTTCTTGAAGAGGCGAATAGGGCTAAATACCGAATGATTTCGGCCGGATCAGCTAGCCGTTGCTGCGGGTCTTTGTGGGTCATCGCATGCACCAGCTCTGCCAGCTCGACAGGCATATCATCTTCATGAATAACCGCCTCGTACCCCAAAATGTGCTGATAGATTTTGCTAAAGTCGTACTCAGGATAAAACGGCCGGCCGGTAAGCGCCTCGTAAATCATAATGCCCACCGCAAAATAGTCAGACGCGTGGGTTGTGAGTTCACCCCGCAAAACCTCGGGGGCCAGATATCCCACTGTGCCAGAAATTTCGGCCGTGGCTTCCAACTGCTCCCGTTCGCTGGCCAAGCCAAAATCAAGAATTTTGACAACCCCATTGGTCACCAGAACATTTTCTGGCTTTAGATCTCGGTGGAAAATTCCGCGCCGATGCAAGTAGGCAACCGCCCGGACCATTTGCGCAATCAGATCGATTTTGTCTTCTAGGTTCAGGTTCGCGCAGGCCTCTAACAGTGTTTTCCCATCTTCGATGAGTGACATCGTAAACCACGGCTGACGGAAATCGTCAAAACCATAGTCAAGTACACTGATGATGTTTGGGTGGCGCATGGTGGCCAGCGTTTGAAACTCTTGAGCTAAGGCAAGCTGTACACTTTCGGCCGATTGATCTGCAACAATGGTGTTTGCAATAGCTGAGTAGTCTTCCCCCACATCCAGCAAAACTTTTTTAAAGGCTACGTTTGATTGCTTTAACCGGTCCCACGCTGAATACACAACTCCCATTCCGCCGGAGCCAAGGACCTGTTCAAGGCGGTAACGCCCTTTTACAATTTCTTGATGGTTTGAATTGTGATTCATGATTTGATCAGTTTTTTGGCCCTGAGAGAGCGGCCAACTGGGTAAGCAGGTGTCGATCAAATCTATTTTTTCAAATAATTTGTCAAAATACAGTAGACTAACAGTACTGGTACCCATTAGGACCAATAAGGCAATTGTCATGTTTTCAAGGGATTTATTCCGCTCAACCTTCGGATACAGCTTTTGGGCCAATGCTCAAGTACTGCAAAAAGCAGGATTAGTGACACCGGCCGAATTTGTAGAAGATTTAGGCGTAGGGCATGGAAGTTTGCAATTAGCGTTGCTCCATGTGCTCACTATGGAACAGGTTTGGTTCGCATTAATCACAACCGGGGAAGCACCCGATACGATTCCAAAAGTCGAAGATTTTCCAGATGCTGGCACGTTTGTGCAGGCATGGAAGCCGGTTGAGGTGGGTTATTTGCAGTATCTAGATCGTGCGGCCGAAGCGGACCTTTTAGAAATCGTTTCGACAAAAGATCAGAATGGCATTGTTACCCCCATCCCCCGCTGGCGCATGTTGCAACAGGTTTTGTATCATAGTGCGCAACATCGGACGGAAGCGGCTCTGATTTTGACCCACTTGGGCCAATCCCCCGGCAATTTAGACTTTATCAATTATTAGCTTTTGGCTC
>JAHDGV010000497.1 GCA_020631655.1 Chloroflexota bacterium
TAGCACTTTTTGAATGGGGTCAAATACAACGCCCCCTTCTGCCCAGTTTGTGTCTAGCCAGCCCCATTGCTCAAGCTCTTGATTCTGGATAAATGCTTGTGAGTGAGCAGGGCCCCAAAACAAATTGCCCGGAATGTTTAGCGCACACCAGTGACAGAAGTAAAGCGAAAAGTCAGATTCATCAACAAGTATGAGGTTTGCGCGGTGGCCCATTATTTTTCCTTTTTTGGTTGAATAAAAGTGGTTTGCTTCCCTTTTTGGTTAGATCAGATAGGAAGCAAACAGAAGTTTAAGTTAACCTTTCTGGTTTACCAAAAACTCCACACTACACATCGCAGAAATCTTTTTCTTGTTTTTAAATTCCGTTCCAATATCTGCATTTGGAGCCGCGCTTTTGCTCCGTTTCATGCTGGCCATCACCGGCATCGCGTCCATCATCATTTCACGATGCTGGGGCATTTGATAGCTATCACTGACTGAGCGGATTCCGACCACTTCATAATCGATCACACCCATCATTTCTTCGGCTTTGTGTTTGGCCTTTTTCATCGCCTGCTTGATTAGCTCTAGCTTTGGCTCATCTTCATCGTAGCCCCACCGAATAGACCGAACAGTAATATTTTTCCCCTGCGAACAGATTCCTAAGATTTTCCCCAGTTTTTCCAGATCACTAACGGTTAATTTGATCGTATAAACGGCCGTGGAATTTTTCCCCAGCAAGCCTGCGCCACTTTCCGTTGAAACCGATTCAGTATCCACTTCAACCGAATCGTCTACCCGCTTAATTTTTTCAATTACCATTTTGATCTCGGCCGAGGCGGACAAGGCCGCATTGCCAAAGGCAACTTTCTCGCTCGTGACCCGAATCAACACAAAGGCACGTGACGCATCAATTTCAGTCTCGGCCGTTTCCTGCACTTTTAAAACACCATATTCCATCATTTATCTCCTGACTGGTTGTAACTTACCTGATTTTGTCCCGACAAAATGAGGTTCATCATGACTCGGTTCAATCACCAAATCTAGTTTCAAATCACGATCGACCCAAGTATATCGGTAGGTGCCGGGGTAATCTTCTTCCCAAAAATCGAGGTTAAACGTTCCCGAAAACCGGCCGACTTGCTCGTCGTCAATAAAAATATTCATTCTATACGGCCCATTGTCCCCATTGCTCTCAACGTCTATCGTAACGTTCATATCGCCCACCAACAGCGTTTGTGGGCTTAGCCCAATCGAATATCCAAATAGTGGGAACGCTGAAACGGTAGGAATCCCAAACATAAACAATAACAGGGAGCACAAAAATAAAAACAGCGTGCTGGCAAATAGGTGTTTTGGTTTAACTCTCGTCATATCGACGATAGTATGGCAGGCTGGCCCCCATCACTTCAAGCACCTAAGTCACAATTAGTTCCTATAGATCAGACACTTGCACGACTATCTTGCCCAGCGCTTCGCCATCTAACATGCGGCGCAATCCCTCGGCCGCTTGTTCAAACGGATAGACTTGGTCAATTGCTGGCTTGACGGGCCCATCCACTACAAATCTGGAGAACTCAACCAGATCTTCTCGGTTTTGATCAACCCCCATCATTTCCACTCGTTTGCCCGTCTCGTTTTTGATGCGGCCGCTCTGCATAAACAGTTGCAAAATTCTGCGTACCGGCCCCCCAACGGCAAGATAGGTTCCACCGGCCGCAACAGATTTCTCAACCGTGCGAGGCGCGCGGGTTCCAAAAAGATCGAGGATCACATCATACTGTTTTCCGTTTTGGGCAAAATCATCTTTTTTATAATTGATGACGTGATCAGCCCCCATCGCACGCATAAAATCTAACTTCTGCCCATTATCAACACCGGTTACCTCGGCTCCAAAATGTTTGGCAAGCTGAATCGCAAATGATCCACCAGCCCCACCGGCCCCGTTGATCAGCACCTGCTGCCCGGCCGAGACACTAGTCTGTTTAATGATTCCGTTGAACGCAATTGTTCCAGCTTGGGGAATCGCGGCCGCATCTGTAAAAGAAAGTTCGGCCGGTTTGTGGGCCAACAAAGCTCCATCAACGCACACATATTCGGCCAATCCACCGCGATAGCCCGGCATCTCACCGAAAACCTCGTCACCCACCTTAAATCGGGTTACATCTGGACCAACCGCTTTAACCACGCCAGCAATGTCAGAGCCAAGCACCCAGCTTTTGGGTCGGACAAATCCGCCGATACGGGCGTAAAACGGACTCCCGCGCAACATTTCTTTGTCTGATCCGTTAAACGAGGCGGCGACAACTTTGATCAAGATTTGATCGGCCGTAGGCACAGGCTTTTCGCGTTGAGTCACATAAAGATTGTCAGCGCTTCCGTATTTATCAAAAACAATCACATCCATAATTTGCCACACACCTAGACTTCGGAAGTTTTTGAAACTTCCGAAGTCTATCAGTCAGTAATATCAATTATCTACGCAATTTGGCTCAGAATGTTTTGATAGACTCTGGATTATCGATTACGGCATTTCGTAGACGCGCACATAATCGACAATCATCTGCTGAGGAAAAATGGTGGTTTCATCAGGAGCACCGGGCCACTGGCCACCCACCGCAACATTCAGAATCAGGATAAATTCTTGATCAAAAGGGGCAGGGTAAGGATTTCGATTGTGCTCCCAAACGGTGGCCGTTTTGTACAACACATCATCCACATACCAGCGTATCTCAGTCTCTTCCCATTCAACAGCAAAGGTGTGAAAATCGCTCGCAAAATCACCTTCGGGCAAAACATACTCAGAGCTTGTAAATTCATGCCCATCCTCATTCTTCCAGTGGAGTGATGCATGAACTTTGTTCGGCTCGTGCCCCAACAGTTCCATGATGTCGATCTCACCTCCAGACGGCCAATTACCGTATTTGCCTTGGGCCGGTAACATCCAGAACGCGGGCCAAATCCCTTGCCCCTCTGGCAATTTGGCCCGCATCTCAAACCGGCCGTACAAAAAGTTGGCTTTAGCAATCGTGTTCATGCGGGCAGATGTGTAATCACGGCCGATATACGGCTCTTCCAGTTTGATGGCTTGAAGCACCAAGTTCCCATCTTCGATGAACGCATTCTCAGCCGAATCTGAGTAGTATTGCAGTTCATTGTTCGCCGGCCGGCCGTGAACCTCCAAATTCCATTTGGTCGAGTCGATCGTGTCACCATCAAATTCATCCTGCCAAACCAAAACATACTCCGGTTCAGGCGTTTCAGTAGGTTCTGGTATTTCTGTTGGGATGGGTGTTGAGGTTGCCAGAGGTGTACTTGGCTCGTTTGTGCATGCGATTAGTAAGCAGATTAGTGGTAGAAGAAATAGTTTTTCAGCAGTCATAATTCTTAAAAATGGTACGTCCGAAACTTATGCACGTCAATTTCTATGTTTCCGATTGGAAAACTACTAACAAGTTGCAACCATTTTTCAATTTTGTCGTAAAATAGGGAAAGCAATTGTGTTAAAACTTTTTTCCAATTGCTTGTCTGGTTAGGGAACAACTAACGTGAAGCTGACAATTTCATAAGACCCGATTCAGATTGATGACCAATTTTCTTT